>JARRKF010000436.1:0-2833 GCA_037388405.1 Ignavibacteriaceae bacterium
GTCTGGAGTGCAGCATACCCCACTTTTAAACCTATAGAAAGAATTCCATCAACATTTCTAAGCCAGAAATTAATGTACCTCAATGCAATAGAATCTGCTTCATCAAGCTTAGAATCATCTGCTTTTGCAGCTTTAAACTGCATGAAAGTGCTTAAAGATCAACTAAAAACAAGCGCATAGAAATAAATTAATTATTTTGGAAGATTGATTGTTGGCGAGTCACATTCTTTAAAATCGCAAGGAATACACAAAGTTTCCTCTGCAAGGAAAGCTTCAAAGAATTTACAATAGAAAAACTCGTCTTGCTCAGTGAAATATTTACAAGTTTCGCATTCACGTTTTGTTAAGGGTATCTCTATTAGTGCTATTTGGGTATTCATAACTTGGAAATGTTTTTGATTAACATAATACATTTACGAATTTGAAATACATATTTTTCATATCTTATCGGGGTGGAACATACCATGAATCTGGTCTTTGATATTTTACTATCGGAGCATTATTTTTAAAATCTAATTTTTTGTCACAAAGATTAACTATTGATGATAATATTCGTTTATGAAGATTTTCATCGTCAATTATTAAACTAAAAATGTTCAAATCAGATTCTTCGGTCTTGCCTCTTACAGTTTTCTCTAGTTTAGTTGTTTGTAAACAAAAAGCTTTTGAGTATTCATCATACAAAAGGTTCTCGAAACTAACTAGTGTGTCAATTAAAGAAATCAATTCATCGCGGTCAATCGTTTGTCTTTTTGAAACATCTTTAGAAAGTGTTTTAATTAAATCGATATTGTAACTGGTAGTTGGGTCACAATCTTGTTCTTTAACTTTTGAACCACCTGCTTCTTCTATTATTGTAACTAAAATCGTAGAATGTTTGAGGCTATCAGTTGCGATATATGTAAAAAGAGATTTGGCAGCTAAGTCTTCAACTTTTTCAGACAAATTGCTATACAACTGATACAGTTCTCTCTCTATTAATCCTATAGAAAGAATCTGTCTTTCCATAAAAACAATTTCATAATTCAAACTATTTCCCTTTCCTTTCTGATCGAATAATTATTGATATCCATTATATTCTATCATGAATTATGTATTAAATATTACGATTCTATATTCTAAATAAGGTAATAAAATTTAAAACAATGTTCACAAAAAAACATCAAAATTGTACACAATAAAATAAATTACGTTTCAATTATCCAAAAAATTAAGCTTCATCAAAATTTATTAAAATGATATCTACTCTTCATCGATTTTATTCTTAAAGAGAAAGAAATAAACTATAAAAAACAAAAGGGAAATAGTTGGATTAGTATTTTTTCTTTCGCTTCATATAAATTGAGGCAACCGACACAACAGTGATCAAACCAACTACTGTAAATATATGTATATTTTCCGGGATTTGTTCTGAATCAATTTCGGCAATAGTCCATGTTGAAAAGTGATCAGTGTTACATACAAGGTATCCGTTTTGGTCCATGTAACTTTCTACAGGATTCCATTGGTTTTGGGTTTGATTCCAGTACATCCAACTTAATCTTGAAGCATTTACTACTCGTCCAAGCTCTTCACTAAGTTCAGTCTGGTTAACATACAATCTTAGTTGACCTTGAAGTTCAAGTTTAGCTTGAGTCTCAATTCCCATATAGAAGTTCAAAGTTTGCTCCATAACTGCTTCTCCATTAGGTGGCATTGCGCTAACATTCATTGTAAGTGTCATCGTTTGATTAGGTTCAACAGAAAGGCTGAATAAGCGTTCTTTAACCTGAGGGTCAAGAGTCATGTTTAGTTCACAGTTTTGGGTACAATTCATCATTAAAGTGAAGTTTCTATAGAAGAATACATTTGTTTCCATTGCTTGAATGGATTCCATAATTCCAGAGGGAGTCAAGTCTGTTTTATTATATTGGATAGCATCAACTGGCATACCAGGGGGGATCTTGTTTCCAGAAATTTGTTCTCCTGTTTGAGCATAAGCTGAAACAAAGAGCGTTGTTACCGTAAATATACAAAGCATAGAAATGATGAAAATACCTGTTTTTTTAATTATCATATATTTCACCTCACATTTTTTTGTTTGAAAGATGAAGCAGCATTCAAAGAATGTTTATCATCTTGTATCACAATATATCATATTCTTTTTAATTAGGTATACTGCGAAATGAGTGTTCCAAAAAATGAAACGGTTGTACCGCAGTGTCCCTTAATTTGATGTTTAACAAATATAATTGATGGTGAAATTATGAAAAGAAACAAAATTGCGGTTTTGACGATTCTATTGACAGTATTGATAATGGCAGCTCCAGCTTCAGCATATTTTTCATCTCAAAGCGCAGAATTGGTACTTGGGAAGCAGATTCAGATGGCCAAGGTTGGATCGTTTTAATTAATGCTAAACAAGCGCTATTAGAAACGGAATATGAAGATGCAATTTCTCATTCACGAGATGCTTTAGAGATTTTCCGCGGTGTTCTTAAATCAATCCAAGTGATCCTCATTGAAGCGGATGTTGAAATTGGACAAATAGTTGCACCGCAAATAATACAACAAGCAATTGATAGATCATTAAACAAAATTCTTGAACCCCAAGATTTGCTAGCGGACCCTGAAATTCTGGCCAAATTGGATTCAGCAGAAGGGTTACTTCAAGATGCACAATCCGCCCTTGATTCAGATCAAATTGATGATGCAAAAAACAGTCTAAGAGATGCAAACTCATTGATAAGTCAAGTTTGTCAAGAGCTTAGAGATATTGCTCGAGAATTTAATCCACAAAGAATAATTGATTACTGCGAAGGTGCTTATCGATATAGAGAAAGATTTAGAGAAA
>JARRKF010000437.1:0-606 GCA_037388405.1 Ignavibacteriaceae bacterium
AATGAAGTTTGATGATTTTGAAAGACTGGTAAAACCAAAAAGAATAAAATTTTCTGTGCAAACAAAAACTTGAGCGCAGAATTAAATTAAATATTTTTTAAGAGGTATTCTACGATCTCTTCCGGTGTATCAAGCGCTTTAACTAGATCTGTGCTTCTGCCTTCAAGCTCCATTTGTTTTTTCATTTCCTTTACAATTGATTTCCATAAAGAGGAGTGGCAAACAACTGGTTTAGATTTTAATAATCCTTTATTAATGAATTCCCAAACTGCGGCCAGTTCAAGCAAAGTTCCGGTTCCACCCTGAAGTATCAAATAGCCATCACCCATTTCGATCAACTTATTTATTCTTTCAAAGAGAGTGTTGCATTTAATTTCTTTGGTTACAAATCTGTTTGCGTTTCTTCCCCAAAGATTTACAGTAACACCGATTGCTTGGCCACCACCTTCAACTGCACCTTTTGATACAGCTTCCATTATTCCGTTAAAACCACCGGAACAGATATCGAATCCACTGACTGCTAATTTCTTACTGATCTTATACGCTGTTTCATATTGATCGTCTTTTATGGTTGGTTTTGAACTGCCAAAAATTGTAATGATTTTT
>JARRKF010000437.1:612-4159 GCA_037388405.1 Ignavibacteriaceae bacterium
TTTTTGATTACGGATCTAAAAGAAATTTTTCCTAAACACTACAGTGCATTCGACCCTACAACATTGACTTTTATCTCAATGTTGTCAGAAACTTTTTGTCCGACAATCATATTTTCAACGTCATAATCTGAAAGAACAATATTAAATTTAGCCTGCACACCTAAAAGATCACCGGGAGCTCTTTGCTGTGTTTGCTCACTTTCATCAAGGTAAGTCATTGTAACATCCGCAACAACCTCTTTTGTAACACCGTGTAATGAAAAATCACCGGTTACTTTTGCTTCAAGTTTGTTATCTGCAACTATCTTTACGTCGCTGACTTTTTTAATGGTAAAAGTAATTTCAGGGTAGTTTTCAGCATCAAGCCAGTTCTTGCTTCTAAGGTGTTCATCTCTTAAATCTATTCCTGTTTTTAGTGATCCGGTACCGATAGAAATGGAACCTTTCAAAGTTTTTATGTCAGATACATTAAAAGTAACTTTGCCCTTAACATCATTTGAAAGACCAGTTACATCTTCAAGCGGGGTGGTGCTAAAAAATGTTGCCTGGTTTCTTCCTTTCTTATCCTGAAAGTCAAATGTCTGCTCTCCAGTAGCCTTTACTTTAAAGCCCTGGGCACTCAAGACTAAAACGGTTGCAAAAACTATCAGAAATGTTTTTAGGATAATTCTCATTTTTTCTCCTTGTCTTTTTTTGTTTTTAACATGAAAAATAAAAATCCGGATATGACCACCACTACACCAATAAAAACAGCAATGTGCGGTAAAAGTCCGAGAACAAACTGTTTATGAAATTCAAGCTGAGGTTCTAATCCGAGTGATTTTTCTAGTTCGGTTAACGGCTTTTGAACCCAGATACCATCTTTTGAAAAAAATTCGCTCCCGCTTATAATCCATATAACAATAGCAGCTGCAATTAAAATAAATCCAAAAAGCAGAACTACTTTTTGCTTCTTATTCATAACACACCAATGTTTGTTTTAGTTCAAATATCATTAAAAAAATGGTCAGACATTTAAAGATTTTCAGTTATTGATTAAATTTCAAATCAAAAAAACATAATAATTATTTTTCTCAGTTTATGTTTCATCTCTACTCTGCATATTTATATTGACAATATCCTAAATTTTTCTTGAAATAAACAAACCATGAATTTAAATAATTCCGATATAATAGTGATTGGCGGAGGAATAATCGGGACAGCCACTGCTCTTTCACTTAAAAATAAACATAATTTAAACATTATCATTATTGAAACCGAAAAAGAACTTGCATCTCACCAAACAGGAAACAACAGCGGCGTTATACATTCCGGCTTATATTACAAACCTGGGTCATTAAAAGCAAAGAATTGTACTGAAGGAAGAGATTTGCTTTATCATTTCTGCGAAGAGCATAATATTAAATTCGAAAGATGCGGCAAGCTTGTAATTGCTATTGATAAATCACAGCTGGCAGCGATGGAAGAACTTTATAATAGAGGTAAAAAGGTGGGCAGATTGAAACGGGATGCAAATTTATTTCACTTAAAAATTATAACAGTGAACTGGTTGTGGAAACAACAAAAGGTGAATTTAAAACAAAGTTTCTTGTTAACTGTGGAGGGTTGTATTGTGATATAATTGCAAAGCTTTGCGGAGTTAATCCTGGTCTTCAAATAGTTCCTTTCAGAGGAGAATATTATAAATTAAAAAAGGAAAAGGAATATTTAGTAAAAAATTTAATTTATCCTGTTCCAGATCCGCGATTTCCTTTTTTAGGTGTTCATTTTACACGAATGATTAACGGTGGTGTAGAAGCTGGTCCGAATGCTGTACTAGCATTTAAACGTGAAGGATATTTAAAAAGCAGTTTTTCATTCAGTGATACCTCAAGGATGTTTTTCTATTTGGGTTTTTGGAAAATGGCATCAAAATATTATCGAATGGGAATTGGTGAGTTTTACAGATCATTTAATAAAAAAGCGTTCGTAAGGGCATTACAAAAATTGGTTCCTTCTATTCAAATGGAAGATATTGTACCGGGAGGTGCTGGTGTTCGCGCACAGGCTTTGGAAGCAAACGGAAAGCTTGTGGATGATTTTAGAATTGTTGAAGCTAACAGAATGGTGCATGTTTTAAATGCACCATCACCTGCAGCTACAGCTTCATTAAGTATCGGGAGAACTATTGCAGATATTATTTTGAAAAAGTTTGATAAAGAAGTGTAAATTTAAATTATGGATATTATCTCTTCGCTTTACAAAATAAATTCTCTAAAAGACCTCGATGCAATCAAGGTTGAGATTGAGACTTTGAACAAGAAAATTGCAAAACTTTCCAGACAAAAAAATATTTCTTATTCCTTAAATGGAAATAAGGAAAAAATCAGTAAAGAACTTTTATTAATCGAACTTGAACAGATAATGCAAACAAGAACTATAGAGAGGATAAGATATTATCTGACAAGACTTATAAAAAGCTTAGAAATTCAGAAAGAAAGTAAAATTAATGACCTGAACCTGAACCGCTGGAAAGAGTATCAGGATATAATTACAGACAGTCTCTGGATTTTTGATAAGCGAGATACATCCGGTGTACACAAGGCTGATTACTGGGGAAATTTTATTCCGCAAATTCCTAATCAACTTCTAAGAAGATATACAAAAAAAGGTGAATGGGTGCTTGATCCATTTCTCGGCAGCGGCACGACTTTAATCGAGTGCAAGCGTCTCGGCAGAAACGGAATCGGAGTAGAATTAAACAAGCAAGTGGCAAAGACTGCGGAGAAAAACATCAATAAAGAAAAAAATCCCTTCAAAGTTACTGCGCAAATTTTTAACGGGAACAGCCTTACTTTCAACTTAAAAAATGAATTGCAGAAATTGGGAAAAAGCTCTGTTCAATTTGTAATATTGCATCCTCCATACTGGGATATAATTAAATTCAGCAAAGAGAATGATGACCTCTCAAATGCAAAATCAGTTGAAGAGTTTATAAAATTTTTCGGAAAAGTTACCGAAAATATTCATTCTGTTCTGGATGAAGACAGGTACTGTGCTGTCGTAATCGGAGATAAATACTCAGCGGGCGAATGGCTCCCTCTTGGATTTTACGTAATGCAGGAAATGATGAAGCAAGGATTTAAATTGAAGTCGACAATAGTAAAAAATTTCGACCAAACAGCGGCAAAACGAAATCAGAAAGAGTTGTGGAGATATCGTGCCCTTGCCGGTGGATTCTATATTTTCAAGCATGAATACATATTCCTCTTTAAAAAATAAAAAGTTTATAAAATGAAGTGCTATATTTTTTCATTCATTTTTATTGCATTATCGATTTTCGGTTGTTCTTCAAGAGAAACTGAAAAAATTGATGTGGTGCGTTTACACGAGATATGGGCTCTCAAATAATTCGACCGTCTTTATCGACCGCCAGGAAGTGCGGCGAATTGGCCGTGTTTACAGGCCTTTGCAAGCCTGCCACCATGCTTTCGCGGGAATGAGAGTGGAAAGCCCTTTCGGGGTCGCGCCGCTGTTGCGGTGCGGCAAACATTGGGTTAAACCGCAC
>JARRKF010000438.1:0-4468 GCA_037388405.1 Ignavibacteriaceae bacterium
AAACTTCGGATGAGTATTTAATCCTGTACCAACTGCAGTTCCACCAAGTGCTAATTCATACAATCTTGGAAGTGCAGCATTAATTCTTTCAAGTCCGTTTGTTAATTGCTGTGCATATCCACCAAATTCCTGTCCAAGTGTTAGAGGAACTGCATCCATCAAATGAGTTCTGCCTATCTTAATAGTATCTTTAAATTCATCCGATTTCTTTTGTAAAGCATCTCTCAGTTTACTAACCATCGGAATCAATCTGCGATGAATTTCTTCAACTGCAGCAATGTGCATCGCAGTAGGAAAAGTATCATTTGAAGATTGAGCTTTGTTAACATCATCATTTGGATGAATTGGTTTCTTACTTCCTAACTCACCACCGGAAATTTCAATTGCACGATTTGAAATGACTTCGTTTGCATTCATATTTGTTTGAGTGCCGCTTCCTGTTTGCCAGACAACCAAAGGAAAATGTTCATCAAGCTTTCCTTCAATCACCTCATCTGCTGCTTTAATAATTAAGTCTGCCTTCTCTGCGGTATTCCAAGAGCGCGAATCAATTCACGGGGAAATCGATCTCCACCTATTTTGAAGTTCATTAATGATCTTGCTGTTTGGGCTCCATAGTACTTATCGGAAGGAACTTTAATTTCTCCCATTGTGTCTTTTTCAATTCGATAATTCATTTTTATTCTCCATGCTAAAATTAAAAGTTATTAATCGAAATTATTATTATCCGAAATTTACTACATTTTTTCTTCAAAGAGATTTTGAACATCGTTACAAACATTCAATATCAAGAATCAGTAAAGTTTAACTAATAATCGGTAATAAAAACTTGTTAAACGTAAAGTGATGGGATTATTAACAAATCAATTTATTAAAAAATATTCTGCAGTTGCCACTTATCATTTAGAATTTCAATTCTTCATTTGTTAATTTTTCTATTGGAGTTATGGTATTATGTTTGTATGTACTTGTAAATGATTTTTTTAATCGACTTAAATTAATTACCTTTAAATCAACTTAAAACTTTGTGAGGTAATTTTGGACATACCCCAAATTGATAGAAGTAATTATTTAAAAGGTTTATTGATCACTGCCCGAAGAGATAAACAATTAAACCAAACTGAAATAACAATTATAGAGAACCTAGCTAAACGCCTCGGCTTTTCTTCAGATTTTTTTGAAGAAACAATCTCACACCTTTTGGAAAATAAATACATTACAGAAGAACCTATTAAATTTTCAAATCAGGATATTGCACAATCATTCATTGAAGATGGGTTAAAGCTGGCTTTATCGGATCAGGTTATGACTGATAATGAAATAAGCTGGCTTAAAGATACTGCTAAAGAAAATGGATTTGACGAAGATTGGTTCAATAAAAAATTAAAAGAAATTCAAAGTCGACCTCACCTTATAGGCAAACTTGATTTTGCCCTTTATTCTTTAATCTGACTCCTTCCTTTCGACAAATATTTTCCTCTTACTCTCATTAAGAGAATTTTTATTGTTGTTTACTTCTCTATTATCTAACTTTAAATAATAAATAATTTTCATTATTAACTATTATAAACCTGCTTATTTCACCTCCTGAAAGGTATTATTATGAAAAAAATGAAAGCCCTTGTAAAAAAATATGCAAAGCCCGGTATCTGGATGGATGAAGTTCCCGTACCTGAATACGGACCAAATGATGTCCTGATAAAAATTCATAAGACTTCAATCTGCGGAACAGATATCCACATTTACAACTGGGATGAATGGGCACAAAAAACCATTCCCGTTCCAATGCATGTTGGTCACGAATATGTTGGAACTGTTGAAGCATTCGGAGATAATGTTCACGATGTAAAAGTTGGTGAGTTAGTCAGCGGTGAAGGACACATTGTTTGCGGGACATGTAGAAACTGTCGTGAAGGAAGAGGACATCTTTGTCCTAATACAAAAGGAGTTGGTGTAAATCGGCCGGGAGCTTTCGCAGAATATCTTGTAATTCCGGTTTCAAACATCTGGCATTGTGACCCTAAAATTCCCAAAGAAATTTTTTCAATTTTTGATCCATTGGGTAATGCTGTTCACACTGCACTTGCTTTTAATGTTTTAGGAGAAGATGTTCTTATAACTGGTGCAGGTCCGATTGGAATTATGGCTGCTGCAATCGTTAAACACGCCGGTGCAAGGAATGTTGTAATAACTGACATGAATGAATACCGACTTGAACTTGCCAAAAAACTTGGCGCCACAAAAGCTGTCAATATTAAAAATGAAAAACTTCCTGATGTTATTAAAGAACTCGGTATATTCATGCTTTTAATGATATGATTGATGTTATGTATCATGGTGGTAAAATGGCGCTACTTGGTATCCTTCCTGAACAGGCAGGAATAAATTGGAATAAAGTAATTTTTAATGGTCTTACTATCCGCGGGATATACGGCAGAATGATGTTTGAAACCTGGTTCAAAATGCAGGCAATGGTTCAAAGTGGATTGGCAATTCAACCAATAATAACTCACCGATTTAAAATCGATGACTACCTTGAAGGTTTCGAAATAATGAAGTCAGGAAATTCTGGTAAAGTCATACTTGATTGGTTAGAAAATTAATATCATAAAGGAGATAATATGAATACATCAACAAAAAAATATTATATTGAAATATTAGAGGGAATTGAAAAGGAAGGCTTATACAAAAAAGAAAGAATAATTACGAGTCCTCAGTCTGCAAACATTGAAGTTACAGGCGGACAAAAAGTTCTAAATATGTGTGCAAATAATTATCTTGGACTCGCAAATCATCCTGACATAATAAAGGCTGCTAAAGAAAGTTATGATAAATGGGGATATGGATTATCTTCAGTGCGGTTTATCTGCGGGACCCAGCAAATACATAAGCAGCTCGAACAAAAAATAACAGAATTCTTAGAAACAGAAGACACGATTCTTTACACATCCTGCTTCGATGCTAATGGAGGATTGTTTGAAACAATTTTAAATGAAGAAGATGCTGTAATTAGTGATGAACTAAATCACGCAAGTATAATAGATGGTGTAAGGTTATGCAAAGCTCAACGATATCGTTATAAAAATAATAATATGCCTGATCTTGAAGAAAAATTAAAAGAAGCCAAAGCAAAAAATACCAAACAAATTCTCATCGCTACGGATGGTGTATTCTCGATGGATGGTTACATTGCAAACTTAAAAGGAATTTGCGACCTTGCAGAGAAATACAATGCAATAGTTATGGTGGACGATTCGCACGCAGTTGGATTTATGGGTAAACACGGGAAAGGAACTCACGAGCACAACAATGTTATGGGAAGAGTCGATGTTATTACAGGAACTTTAGGTAAAGCATTAGGTGGTGCAAGCGGTGGTTACACAAGTGGAAGAAAAGCTATTATTGATTTGCTCAGACAAAGATCCCGGCCATATTTGTTTTCCAATACAGTTGCACCTTCAATAGTTGCAGCGTCCATTAAAGTATTAGAAATGTTAAGTTCTACGACACACTTAAGAGATAAATTAGAAGAGAACACAAAGTACTTTAGAGAAAAAATAAAAGCTGCCGGATTTGAAATAAAAGATGGAATTCATCCGATTGTTCCTATTATGCTTGGTGATGCAGTGCTTGCACAAAAAATGGCAGCCAGATTATTAGAAAAAGGTATTTACGTTATAGGATTCTTCTATCCGGTTGTTCCCAAAGGAACAGCACGAATAAGAGTTCAGATTTCCGCTGCACACTCAAAAGAAGATCTAGATTTTGCAGTTGAGAAGTTTTCTGAAGTTAAAAAAGAAATGGGAATTTGATTTAATTCTATTTTTAATAATTGATTCAAGTCTATCGTGTGTTTCTTAAATATAAGAAATGAATAACTCTCAAATAACCAAATAGTAGAATTGCGATGACCAAATTACATTATTTTTTTACAAATGTTATAGTTATTGTATCAATTTTATTTTTAACATTCTGTAGTAAAACAGACAAAAATAAATTTAAAGACCTGTACAATGATATTACAAGCATTAAAGGTACCTTAAATGTAGATCCAGAAAGTAATATTGTGTCAAATAAATATCAGCAATTAGCAACAAATCTTGCAAGAATAGATACAAGTGACCTTAATGATACAGGGAAAGAACTCTATTATTATTTTACAATTTATTTGCAGCTTTATTTGGATTCCAAATTTATTAAAGAGGTCGTAACCGAATTTACTCCATCTAATTTCCCTTCCAATTTAATCTTTTTAAGAAGAGGACCACTCCTGACTAAAAAGGATCTTGATTTAACATTATATAGTACTGTTAAGTATGATCAAGTTTGTTTAATCGTTGAAAAATATAATTTACCCGTTTATAAAATCGAGCTAGCCCCAACACAAAACAATCGGAAAAATTCGATCTTTGATGGTGCATATTATAAAACTCTTGATACTTTAGGTTTTACAAGTTATTACTCTGAA
>JARRKF010000439.1:0-2975 GCA_037388405.1 Ignavibacteriaceae bacterium
ATCTTTTTTTCGAAATCTTCCATTGTGTAATTTAATATTGGCTGGATCACTTTCCCCTCCGTAAATAGCTTGTTTAGCAAATTTAAGATTAAATTACGTGCCAGCGTCAAATAATAATTATAGTTCTATTTAATCAGTTATATTTGATATTCAAATACTCAGAATAGAACATTAATCAATTTTACTGTACCAAAATAAAAAATTTTTTCAGAAATAATTAATAGTTTTCTAATGTTGAAAAATAAATTATTGAATCAGTATTCATAATTCTTATCAATTAAAGAATTTATGCAAAATTCTCATACAAATAAAAAAGTTAAAACTGGTTACGAAGAAGCCTTAAGAATTTCCAAAACACATTATGAGAATTTTCCTGTGGTCTCATTTCTGCTTCCTTCAAATATCAGAAATGATGCTGCAATTGTATACTGGTTTGCAAGAACCGCTGATGATTTTGCGGATGAAGGAGATACAGATCATTCAACAAGAATAAAAAATCTTGATTCTTTTGAAAACCGTTTGACCTATTTATTAAATAATGAAACTGAAAGTAATTTGGAGATGGCATTAAGAAATACCATCATATCCAAAAATCTCGCTGCAGAAAATTTCTTTAATCTGTTGAAAGCATTTAAGCAGGATGTAACAAAAAAACGTTATTCAAATTTTAATGAGGTTCTTGATTATTGCAGTTGTTCTGCAAATCCGGTTGGCAGAATTATGCTTGAACTTTTGAACGTCAGTATCCCCTGGATGAAATGAAGAGATTTAACGTTACGGAATCGGTTTTTGAGATGAAGAAAATTAATCTTAATTTCAAGAAGCTTGTTGAATTCAGTGTCGACCGGATTCAATCATTTTTTGATGAAGGAAAGAATTTACTAGAATTTCTTTCCGGTAGATTTAGGTACGAAATTAGTTGGACAATTAAGGGTGGTGAGAAAATCTTAGATAAAATTCGTGGCGCCGATTTTGATGTATTAGCCGAAAGACCAATTCTTACAAAAATGGATCATCTTGGAATTTTATTCAAAGTATTACTAAAAAGATGAATGACATTGCAAAAGAAATAGCCAAGAAAAGTAAAAGCAGTTTTTACTATGCATTCAATCTGCTTCCGGCCGAACAACGCGATGCGATGAACACCGTTTATGCTTTTTGCAGACAAACAGATGATATTGTTGACGAATCTATCGAAACTGATGAGCTTAAATATGAAAAGCTTAGAAAGTGGAGAATGGAATTGGAGAAATCTCTCAATGGTCATTCAGATTATACTATACTAAATAAACTATCACGAACAATTCAGAAGTTTAACATTCCTCTTGAACCTTTCTTCGATCTATTAAAAGGGATGGAGATGGATCTTCAGAAAAAGCGCTACATTACTTTTAATGATTTACAAACTTACTGCTATAACGTAGCTTCGACTGTTGGATTAATGTGCATCGAGATTTTTGGTTATCGTCATCCATCAGCAAAAGATTTTGCAGTTAATTTAGGGATTGCATTGCAGTTAACTAATATCTTGCGTGATATAAAGAAAGACGCTGAGAAGGGAAGAATTTATCTTCCAAAAGAGGACCTTGATAAGTTTGATTATAATGAATCTGATATTTTCAATAATACTTACAACGAAAATTTTCAGAGAATGATGAAATACCAGGTTGAAAGAGCAAGATATTATTTTGATTCAGCAACAGCTTCTTTAAATCTTGAAGATAAGAAAGCTATGTTTGCAGCCAGGGCAATGCAGCATATTTATTACCGGATGCTGAATAAAATAGTTGATGCTGATTACGACGTTTACAATAATAAGATTAAAATTTCTACTTTTAAGAAAGTTGGAATTTCATTAGGAGTCTGGGCTAAGTATAGAATCGTTTATTGATATATCTGACTTAAGGCAGATGAAAAAAAGAGTTTTGGTTATCGGGGGTGGATTAGCAGGACTTTCTACTGCAGCTTACCTATCTAAAAATAATTTCAGAGTAGTGCTTCTTGAATCCTCTCCAAAATTGGGTGGTCGTACTTATTCATTTCTGGATAAACTAACAAATACAAATCTTGATAACGGGCAACATATACTATTGGGTTGTTATTCAGAGACACTAAATTATCTGTCACTAATCGGCGCACTTAAAAACTTTGAAGCTCAAAAAAGCCTTGAAGTTAATTTTGTTAAAGAGGAATACAAGACTTTTAAGTTAAAAAGTTTTCCATTTTTTTATCCCTTTAACTTGCTTATTGCAGCACTGAATTATAGAGCAATAAATTTTTCAGAACGTTTGAGGCTGATAAAAGTTTTTTTCAAACTGCCGTTTTATTCTTCTAAAAAATTAATATCATTAAATATTAAAGATTGGCTTGAAAAAGAAAATCAATCAGGAAATGTTCAGAACGCTTTCTGGAGAATTCTCGCAGTCGGTGCTTTAAACACCAGTTTAGAAAAAGCATCAGCTAAAATTTTTGTTGATATTCTCAGGCAGATTTTTCTCAATGGAAAAAATTCCTCAGCTATTATCTTACCGAAATTTGGACTCACTGAATCTTTTTGTAAAGATGCTGGAGATTTCATAAAAAATAACGGTGGAGAAATTCTTTTATCAGAAACAGTTTCAAAGCTTATTATTAATGAAGACAGAGTGACTGGGGTTCACACATCAAATAAAATTTATAAAGATTTTGATTTTGTTGTAACTGCAATTCCAGCTTTTGCATTATCCAGAATTTTTGATGGGAATGATCGATTAAATATTCCTGAATTCACTTATTCAACCATTCTGAACATTCATTTGTGGTTAAAGGAAAATTCAATCCCAAAAGGTTTCTTCGGATTAATTAATTCTCCCCTGCATTGGGTATTTAATAAAGGCTCACACTTAAATATTGTAATTAGTGATGCAGAAGAACATGCAAGCAAATCTGATGAAGAATTGATAGAAATTTGTAAAAGCGAAATGCAAAAGTTTTTT
>JARRKF010000439.1:2994-4056 GCA_037388405.1 Ignavibacteriaceae bacterium
ACAATAGAAAGTGCTGTAAAAAGTGGGAGGGTGGCTGCGGACTTAGTTTTGAATATGAATTAAATTATAATCCTTCCTCACTAAGCAGGTAAGTTAAAATTGTAATTGCCGCTGAACCAAGTTCAAATTCCCTTGGATGGACAGCTTCGAAAACATCATTAGCAGAATGGTGGAAATCCATATATCTCTGGCCATCGGGGACATAGCCAATTCTGACTTTCGCATTTTTAATTTTTCCAACGTCGACTCCGCTACCGCCTTTTCTCACCCATTCAATATCAGCTTTCTCAAGGACTGGAAGCCAGTTTTGCAGTTTATTTAGAATTTCTGTTGAATCGGTATCTGCATAAAATCCGATTGGTGTAAATGCACCTCGGTCTGATTCAATTACTGCCAAATGTTTTTGGTCTGAAGTGTCAGCAAATGCGGCATATTCTTTTGCGCCACGTGAACCATTTTCTTCGTTAATAAAAAATACACACCTGATTGTTCTTTTAGGTTTTATATTAAGACGTTTAAATAGATCGAGAACTTCAAGCGACTGAATGCAGCCAGCTCCGTCATCATGCATTCCCTGACCAACATCCCAACTGTCAAAATGTCCGCCGACTAAAATAATTTCATCAGGAAATTCTGAACCTTCTATTTCTCCGATAACATTATATGATTGAGCGTCAGGAAGTGTTTTGCAATTTAGTACAAGATTTAATTTAAGATTAGGATTCTTTTTCAGTTCATTACTTAGAAAATCTGAATCAAGATATCCTAATGCTGCAGCAGGAATTTTTGGAATTGTATCGTTATAAATCATAACACCAGTATGAGGTACGTTGTCATACTTCGTAGTAATTGAGCGGATTACAACACCAACAGCTCTATACTTTGCTGCTTCAACTGCACCATCCACTCTTTGGTCAACCGCTCCGCCGTATCCTGCCATAGTATTTATTTGTCCCTGATCCAAAGCACGACTAAAGAAAACTATTTTTCCATTTGCTTCATCTTTTCTTTGTGCAAGTTCTTCAAAGTTTTTAACCTCAATCACTTCGGCAGTAATTCCTT
>JARRKF010000440.1:0-3435 GCA_037388405.1 Ignavibacteriaceae bacterium
AAATAATCCCGAATAGAGGCTATAATTGCACCATACAGATGCCCTGTAATGTCAGTTGGATTATTATATTTTTCTATCTGCTGGAACACAACTTCTGGATTTACAACTGTTTCCCTTGGATTATTTACATAATGATTTAAACTTTCTATTTTACCAGCCTTCAACTTTGCCATGTCAGCACCAGTGGCATTGAACCATTTCGCATACCCGGTAACCTTAGCAATAGCTATATGTGTCTCATCGTTCCATGAGTAGGAATTGCCAGCAAAACTGATTATTAAAAAAATGGAAAGAAAGGTAATGATGGGATACTTTGATTTTTTCATATTTTTGCCTATTTGTTTCTCTTTGTTCCTGAGTAAGTGAACGCCTTGGAAATCATTTTAATGTATGTTCCTTTATCGATGCCAATATCTTTACCACATGAGCATTTAATTTTATCATCTGCATTTAGTTGGCCATATATTTTTTTGATTCGATCTTTATGGCATCTTAAAACCTCACCGGGGCCAATCTTGTCATACCTCCACAGTTTCTTTTTACATGCAGAACACTTTAGTATCAGCACTGTTTCCTCATATCGCTTAATTTCATTTAACAACCCTTAAGACATGGGTTTTTCTTAGCTTCTCCCACATTTCTTTAATAATAAGCTCTGCTGCGACATCCTCATCTATTGCCTTGCCTTTAGCCATAAAACGACAGTCTTTCATCAGTTCTCCCCTTTTATACTTTAGGCCATAAACATCTTTGATATGTTCTCCAAGCGTTGGATACAGCACTTCAAGCTCATTCTTTTCCAGTCCAGCAATCTGAATTTTAGTCTTTAACGGCAATTCATAAAAAAGCCGGTCAATAGCATCATCAACCGTTCGGGGATAAAATTGTTTCAGATCGCCAGCAGAAAACTTTTTAGAGTCAATGAAAAAAAGCTGATTAACAGCTTTTAACAATCTTACAGTATCTTCATAAATATATGGATCTTCACTTGCACGAGGGCCAGCAACATTCAGCACCTTTATACCGTTCAAGACAATCCATGACTGAATTAATTGAGCAGCACTGAAACCTCTGTTTATTTCCAAATCAATGTGGAGCCATTCTTTCGTATGTTGTTCTGCAAACTCAAGGGTTAATAATGGTCCTCCAGCAAGTTGTCCACGAGAAATGATCAGTGTAGCGTCTGAATCTATTACGTTTTGTTCAGTTCTTTTAGGGTAACTGGGAGATGCCATTTCCTTAAGCTTGTATTTATCGAGTGATTTCCCAGCTTCAGTTCTTCGGTAATGTTCCAGCTTCTGTCTTTCGACCTTTTGGAATCCAACCACCATGGGGGATGCCAAAATTTATTGCGACATCAAGAGCTGCTTGATCAACTCCTGTCTGACCACCCGATATGATCTTTTTAAGCATTATCCCTACTCTTGTATTCCATCTGAACTTCTTTTAGTTTTGTATGGAACTCATCCTTGGTAAAGAACCCTTTTTCAATAAGCAGCATTGCCATAGCATCTACCTGTATAGAATTTGAAATTACAAGCTCTCTGATACTAACCAATTCACTGTGATCAAGTTGTTCAGTCATTTGTGTCCTCTTGAGGGTTAAGGGTTTTATTATGTAGTCAATATAGCATGGTTGAGCTTAATGTCAAAATTGATCGTCTCAAGTTGCACAGGTTAATGTGCATCCATGCCCTGAAAAATGGGCAAGCTCTATCCTCTTATAATTAGCTTGTTCTTTCCATGAACATATCCCTTTCCCTCTAACCTTATGGAATAAATATCTTAAACCAATTCCTTATCAACCATTAAACATTCTGGCATATATATTGGATTAGGAATTAGTAAACATTATGTATGAAGGGATTAAAGGCCATGTTCCTTGATGAGGGGAATAATAGATATCAGATGAAGGTTTATCTGTGGATATTGTAAGATTGAATCTTATGTTCACTCAAATGCAATACTCTTTTCAGAAATTGAGAAAACATATCCTGATGTTGTTGTGATGGATCTGGATCTGTATGTAAAGAGTGACGGAATTGAAACTTCAAGAGCGATAAGGTCGCGGTTTGATGGCTCGTTGATGTATGTTTGAGGTATGACTAAGATAATAAGATATCACAAGTTTTGAAACGATTTTTACAATTGCAGATTCATTGCAGAGTACCAGATATCAAAACTCTAATTTGAACTTGAATATTCCACATACTGAGGATTATTCTCGGTGTAGTTTTTGTTACACGACCAAGAAATCGTACTTTTCTTAATTGGCTCACCAATTGGTTTTCCATCTTTACTTCTGTAAAGAAGGGTTTGAACGCCAAGAATATATTTACCTGCATCATCAAATGTTATTACACAATTTAATTTATCATTTTTAATCGGATTCCCATACTTAAAATTATCAGGGTCACCTGGCGGCTGTTCATTGTTTGTTCGCGGAAAGCGATATACTTGATACATAATTATACCATCTATTTTATCTTCACTCTTCCACTTCCACTCAAATTTAACTGTGTCTTTAGTTCTTACAACTTTTGATTCATTATTGGGGGTACAGGTATTGTCAGAGGAGGCATGGGAAAATGAAAAAAACAAAATCACAAATAACACCCCAAAAAATACTTTCCCTATTGTTTTCATATCATCTTCTCCTTTTTACGGATTAGAAATCCAATTTGTAGGAGAGTTCTACCTCAGACGTCGCTTCTCTACCTTATCGCTAATTAATGTTGCAAAAATCATGCAAAATTTTCATAGTATTGTCAAGTAATTCAAGTAAATATATGTCACAAAGTGGCATCATTTTTAGGATAAATCGATAGAAAAGAATGGGTATGGTTGAGTGCAGATACCCATCCAGTATCTGCAATTTTAAAAACAACAATTGATATACAGATATCATTTTTTTGGTGTCAGGTTGAGTGAATCCTATTTTTGATAAGTGTCAGCAATCTACATCTTTCAAAGAAAGTTAAATTTCTTCGGGTTCCGCCCATACAATATGCTTTTTATTTATAAACATTGTTTTACCGACACTCTCTTTGTATGAAACATCAACCAACACAATAAAAGAGTTTTTGTTACTAGTAAATATGTCAGACACTCTTTCTTTTTCACCAATGTTTATCTTTCCGTATACGGTCGACCCATCCGTGGTTTTTATAGTAATATTTTTGTACTCAGCTTGATAGCCTTCCCTACCTTTTTCCATTTTGCTACCCCTTTCACTTCATTTTTACCCATAGATATCTATAACAATGTAAAAAACGCTGTGATACTAATAGGCAAGAATAGAAAGACAAAACCCCACCTCTCTATATGAGAAATAGGGCCTTAATTATCAGTCCATGGCAACCTCTCGGTCACGGGTTATTCTTTATTTTTCTTTGCTATTTTTATGTAACTTTTTAAGACAGTTGTTATCTTCAC
>JARRKF010000441.1:0-3943 GCA_037388405.1 Ignavibacteriaceae bacterium
TGCATTCGGGTGGACTATTATTTTAGTTCTTGTTATATCCATAATTCTTTCATTTACAAAATTGCAGAATCTTGAGAAAAAAGGTGCTTCTGTTGTTGGAAATTATATGCTTTATTTTTTGTTAGCATCGATAGGGGCAAAAGCTAACTTAGCCGCTATACTTAACGCTCCCGCATTCCTGGTTGCCGGAGTTGTTTGGATCATGATTCATGCAATTATTCTCTATACAGTAGGTAAAATGATAAAAGCTCCGATGTTTCTTATGGCAACTTCCAGTCAGGCTAATATTGGCGGATATATAAGCGCACCTATTGTTGCAAGTATATATCAGCCTTCCCTTGCTCCCGTGGGTTTACTGATGGGAGTTTTAGGCAATGTTGCCGGTACTTTTCTAGCTCTGATGACTGCTCAACTCTGTCAATGGGCCTCTCACATACATTTCTAAAACTTTGTCCTTAAGCATAAATTGTTGATTTGTGTCATATGCACTTCAATTATTCCTTAGAGATGCTTATAATTTAACTGCTTATTGCGGTTTTCAATAATTTCAACCTTGAAATAAATTACATTTGTCATAAATTTGTTTTGAAATTCAGGTAAAGCAAAGTTTTAATATGTTAGGCAATAGATTCACAAAATATTTTCCTTCAAATAATTCCGGTAGTGATTTTGAAAATTTACTAAAATTGTTTCTTCAGTTATTAACTATCACTTCCGGAGATGTTGATGAAGCAATAAATTGGCTTACTCAACTAGATCAAAAGTATAATCTTACTTCCGATAATTACGGCGTTGGAGATTTTATAGAAGACTTGAAGGATAAAAATTATATTAAGGAAAACGAATTAAGCGGCTCGTTTAGTCTTTCGTCAAAAGGTGAACAAACAATTCGTAAACAATCTCTGGAAGAAATTTTCGGCAAATTGAAGAAAAGTTCTCGCGGAAATCATAGAACACCGTTCTCCGGTCAGGGTGACGAATTAACTTCCGATAGACGAGGCTTTAGTTTCGGTGATACAATGGAACAGATTGATATGACCGATTCAATTAAAAATGCTCAAATCAATCATGGTATAAATGATTTTAAGCTAACCGAAAATGATCTTGAAGTAGAAGAACGTGATTTTAAAGCTTTAACATCAACTGTTTTGATGATAGACATTTCTCACTCGATGATTTTATACGGCGAAGATAGAATAACTCCCGCAAAAAAAGTTGCCATGGCGCTTTCTGAATTAATTACAACTAGATATCCAAAAGATACTTTAGATATAATTGTGTTCGGTAATGATGCATGGCCGATTGAAATTAAAGATCTGCCTTATTTGCAAGTAGGTCCATATCATACAAATACGGTTGCCGGAATTCAGCTATCGATGGATATTTTAAGAAGAAGAAAAACCAGCAACAAGCAAATATTTATGATTACAGACGGCAAACCAACTTGTTTAAAAGAAGGTGCAAGATATTACAAAAACAGTTTTGGATTAGATAGAAAAATAATGAACAAGACTTTAGATCAAGCTGCAAAATGCAGAAAACTAGGTATTACCATAACAACTTTTATGATTGCACGAGATCCTTATCTTCAACAATTTGTTAGAGAATTTACAAAGACAAACAACGGGAAAGCTTTCTATAGCAGTCTTTCCGGGCTCGGTAATTATATATTTGAAGATTATATACGCAATAGAAGACGAAATGTTAGATAACAAAATCGTTTCAAAATAGAATTAAGAATTTGCACAGGAGATTTAAAACTTATGAATAAAGATTCTATAAGTACTCTGGGAGAGTTAAAAAAGAGCGGTTATAAACCTGTTTCTATTAAAGATGAACTCAGAATAAATTTAATTAAATCATTAAAAAACGGAGAAAGACCTTTTGAAGGAATTCTAGGTTATGATGAAACAGTTATTCCCGATATTCAAACAGCTATCCTTTCGCGTCACAATATTATTTTACTTGGTTTAAGAGGGCAGGCAAAAACTAAAATTGCTCGTCTAATGATCAATCTTTTAGATGAATATATACCAGTCATTGAAGGTTCTGAATTAAACGACGATCCTCTTCATCCGCTTTCAAGAACTGCTAAAGATTTGATTAAAGAGAATGGCGACAATACAAAAATTAAGTGGCTACATCGTTCGGAGAGATATGCGGAAAAACTGGCAACTCCGGATGTTTCTGTCGCAGATTTAATAGGTGATGTTGATCCGATTAAAGCGGCATCACTCAAACTTCCCTATTCTGATGAAAGAGTCATTCATTTTGGTTTAATCCCTAGATCTCATAGATCAATTTTTGAAATTAACGAATTGCCGGATCCTCATTACCCTAAATCTATTGAAATATCTAAAGAAATTACACATCAGGAAGCTAATCTTGCAGAAGAACAGAACAACTCGGTTAATGTTGATGAATTACTAAAAGATTTAATAGAACAAGTCGCGTTTGAAGCAAGACAAAGTGAATATATAGATGCCAAAAGCGGAGTATCGGCGAGACTGACGATTTCTGCATACGAAAATTTAATCAGTACTGCTGAACGAAGAATGATCAGCAATAATGAGGATAAAAGCTATTCCAGAATTTCCGATCTATACGGAATCATTCCTTCTATCACAGGTAAAATAGAACTCGTATATGAAGGCGAACAAGAAGGCCCATCTAAAGTTGCTCATATTTTAATAGGTAAATCAATTAAAAATTTATTTACCGAATACTTCCCTTCCCCTGAAAAAATAAAAAAAGAAGGTTCACCTAATCCTTATCAAAAAATTACAAACTGGTTTAGTAAAGGAAATATTGTTGATTTGTTTACCAACATTTCCAATGAAGAATATGAGAGCACACTAAAATCTGTTCCGGGCTTACAAGATTTAGTTAAAAAATATTTTCCTAAGGAAGATTCAAAAAGACAGCTTCTATTTATGGAATTTGCATTGCACGGATTGGCGGAATATTCGTTACTTAGTAAATTTAAACTTGAAGAGGGAACTCAATTTAAGGATATGTTAAGTTCTATGTTTTCTATGTCTTCAGATGAGGACGATGAAAGTGATATTGATTTAGGATTTTATCAATAATAACTGGGTTTCTGATTGATGTGTTTTTAAGATAAATATTAATTAGAATCAATCTTTATAAAAGTTGTAAATCATTTTTGATTTTTTATCTTCAATACGACTTGTTTGTCTTCTTTGTTTTCTAAGAATTTATTTAGAGAAGTCGGAGATTTAATTATTTCCACCATTTGTTTTGGTTTGTCTTTTGAATTTAAAGGTAAATTCAAATCTTCTTCTTTCATCTTCTTTTCAAGAAATTCTCCGAAAGCACCTCTCTTTTTATCTTGGGCTTTTGTTTTAGTATTTTCAGACTTTTTTATCCCCGGTGCGGGCGGATTTGATTTTTTAGAGCTTACTTTCTTAGAATCCGGTTTTTCAACTTTTACATTTACTTTGCTTATTGTTCTTAAATCGAAATCTTTGTCTTCATCAAGATTATGATTGGTAATTTTTCTTCTTACTTTTTTAGCATCTTCTTCCGTATATTCACTGCTATTTAAAACCTGCATTCTTCTTTTAGTTTCAGTCTGCTCAACTTCCCTAATAGTAGCCTGTGTGTTATGTTCTTTATTTAAAGCCGGATTACTGCTGCTAGCCTGACTCCTTTTTTTACTCTTAGCAGATTTCTTTTCTTGAGCAATTTCTTTAGATTTATTGACAGTTTCACCAATCAGCAATGCATCCACAAAAGTTCTAACATTCTGATTTGCAGCTTCATCTGCTTCCAAATCGACACTATAAATTTCTGCATAATTTGGCTGATCACCATCGCGGTTTTGCGTAGTTAAACCAACCTGCTGAATTCTAAATCTTAAGTCATAATAATTTATCGCATCAGGATATTCGTGCAATTCTTTGATTGCCATAACAGGATC
>JARRKF010000442.1:0-2833 GCA_037388405.1 Ignavibacteriaceae bacterium
GTTTATATTTATCCCAATCATTTGAAGTAAGCACCTTAAAATCAAAGCCTTCAACATCAATACTTAGGAAGTCTATCCTTTGTCCTATTGGTAAATACTCATCAAGAATACTTAAGAGAGTTCTGGTCTTCATTTTAATTGTGCCAATTACTCTATAATCTTTAAGTTCCTTTACTTCATCAGAAATATCTTTTGAAAACCCGTTAAGTGCAGGATCATTGAACATATAATAAGTAAGTTCTTCTTCTTTATCGCTAATCGGAATTTCAAGATTGATATCACGGGGCCTTATTTTATCGAAACGTCTTTTAGTACTTGGATTTGGTTCAACATTGATTCCGCACCAGCCCTTTTTATAATAAAAATATGTGTTGGAAAACCTTTTTGGATGTTGAGCACCTATATCAACGAAAAATCCTTTATCAATTCCTAATAAAATTCTTTGCAGAACTATATCTTCTCCTTGCTGGGCATACGACTTCTGATAGTGTTTGCTAATGTATCTGTTATAAAAACTTATTGAAGGCTCGTAAATTTTTCTTGGAAGATAATTTTTAAGTTTCATTATTCTTTTGAATCATTTTTAAAGTAGCTCTTTAAATAGGATATCATATTTACGAAAATTATAGATTTTATTGCTAAAATAAATTGTCCTTTTGTTGAAGGGAAAAAACCAATAAACAATACAGCAAAAGTATACGATATTAAAGTTGCAAAAGCCGAACCTACAATGGGGTCGGCGCCGTCCCGGAACAGGTGCTTCATGCCCCTGAGGTCGCCGAGCCCTTCCTCGCCGACAAGTGAATTATTTGACTTGAAAAGATTGTAACAGGAATTGCTATTCCAATTGCTAACCAGGTAAGTAAATCGTATAACTTTTGCATACGGTTATTGTAAAAATCTTCACTTACATTCTTTGCATTCACAATTGCCGGGAAAATAGAATTGCACAATGTAACAGGTATGAAATACCATGCTTCGCTTAACCTTACTGCAACCGCATAATATCCAACTTCTACTTCACCTAAAATAAATTTGATCATTACCTGGTCAATTCTTACATATATCATCACGACAATTCCAGACAAGTGCAAAGGCCAAGAATCTTTCATTATAGATGAGGCGAGTGTCTTGGAAAATTTCCATTTAAAAATTGAAAGTTTGTTTATCTGATAAACTAAAACCAAACCAATTGCTAAAGCAACGTATTCAAACACAACCGCGATTACAAAATAAATCAGCGGAGCTTTTATCAGAATAAAAATTACTTTCAGCAAAGATGAAAGAAGCACTGACGTTGATAATGCATAAGCATTATATTTTGCTTCTACTTTTCCCCTGAAATAATATTCAATAACAGAAAATGATTGAAAAATAAATGAACCGGATGCAATCAGAATTAAAATAGAAGTGTACGTTTCTTCCTGCATTACAAATAATGTAATGGCAATCAGAACTATTGCAGAAATGCTTCCAGCTAATCTTAAGAAAAATACTGTGCCATTAATCTCATCTTTTTTATCTGGGAACTTTACTATTTCGCGAGTGGTAATTGCTTCCAGACCTAATGTGCTTAGAGAAGCAAACAGCCAGAAGAAACTAAGTACATAACTGTACAAGCCAAAGTCTTTGGGACCAAGATACCTGACAACGAAAATTGTAACAACGAAGGAAACAGCTATACGAATCACTCGTTCGAAAAAGAGCCAGGAAGTATTTGCAAAATATTTTTTAAAGGAGCCAGAAGAAAAATCTATTTTCGTGTTGACTCTGTTTGAAGAGTTTTCGTTCAACTTTCGCTCTTCGCGGTATTTTTATTTTTTCTGAAATTAAGAAATATCGCTATCAGTAGTAAAAGAATAATCAGGTAACTGAAAATCATTGAAAGATTTTTTGAAATAGCAAATGACTCAGGATAGTAATTGAATTCTATTTTATGATTTCCCGCCGGCACAACGATCCCTCTGAAACCATGGTTTGCTCTGTAAATTTTTGTTTCATTTCCATCAATAAAGGCTTTCCATCCTGTTGGGATTTTAAATAATTTATAGTCAGCTTCTCCTGTCATGAATGTATCACCCAAAAACAAAAAATTATTTCCGCTTGCATTAACGTTAAGTGTTATGTATTCATCGTCATACTTTTCTATTCGCACATAAGCTGTACTATCAGGCACTTCTATTCCAGAAACATCTTCATCCGTAAAAGCAATAAATCTTGGATCGAACTGAGTATTCTTAACCATGTTTAAAACCTCTATTGCAGGTTTTTTACTTACTGTATTTACAAAGTATGCTCTTGGCAGAAAATTTTTATAAAGATATACAAATGATTTATTACCTGAATAGATGGACTGCAGATCAGGTGAATTCACCTCTTTATCGAAGATCAGATATTTGACGTTCAGCATTCTCCAGAAGGTTGGGTTCGCAGGAGAACCGAGCACATCATAATAATCCTGAATTGCACGAGGTTTAATTCCTGAATAACCGTTAATATCGTACATCAGATAATAAGAAAGATAATTTGAGTTTTGATTTAATGAACCAATCGATCCATCCTGCTTTAAATTCAAAACTCTGTAAATTGATTTGTCACCTGTGTTCTCAATTGCTTGAATGTAATCGGGTTTGTTAAATAGTTGTTCGATTTCTGAATCGTCGGTATAAGTTTCCCCGCGATAATCAATTCTGAAAAGATCAAATACAATCATTACCGCAATAAGAACTACTAATAAATCTGCGCTTATATTTTTCTTTATGTAACTGAACGCAAGCCCAAATGTTGCTGCAGTAAAAAAGAAAGCGAACCTAAAATCGGAAACAAACATCTC
>JARRKF010000443.1:0-3988 GCA_037388405.1 Ignavibacteriaceae bacterium
CTCCTATTTCACTTCTTTTTTCAGCTGCTAAAAGCGAAATTCCTCCTCCTCGACTATGTCCCGCAAGTCCAATCTTAAAATTGCTTTTTCCTCCAAAAAAATTTCCTGAATAAGCATCTATAATTTCGTTTAATTCTTCAAGTTCTAAAGAAAATGTGTTTTCTGCAAATTTATCTAATTCAGTAAATTCAGTTTTTCCTTCACCAATTCCATTATGGGAAAAATTGAATGTTATTACAAAGTAACCATTCTCAGCAAAATAATTTCCGATGTAAGGCCAGAATCCCCAATCTTTAAATCCTTTAAATCCGTGAACGAAAATAAGGCAAGGTTTATCATAAATATTTTCAATTCCATAAACAGTAAACCTTATTTTTTCGTTTTTCTTTGTTATTAACACAAAATCTTTGTTCATCTGAAACAAATATGGCTAATATCGCTTGAAAAGTCAATATTTTTAAAAAAATTAAATTTTTCTTCATATTTATACTTTTTGATGTATAAATGCGCTTTTTTAACTTTCGATTGAATTCCAAAAGATTATTCATCATTCTAAAATTTATTGACTTTATGGATTTTAAACTTTCAGATGATCTTATAATGCTCAGAGAGCTCGCCAGAGATTTCACTAAAAATGAAATAAAACCGCTTGCTCAGAAAATTGATGAAGAAGAAAAAATACCTCCAGAGCTAATTAAAAAGATAGCTGAAGTTGGATTTTTTGGAACCGCATTTCCAGAAGAATTCGGAGGAAGCGGACTTGGTAAATTAGGTTACTGCATAATGATGGAAGAAATTGCCCGCGGCTGTTCTTCAACAGCAACTATGATCGGAGCTCATCAATCGATTGGAACAAATGCAATTTACATTGGTGGTTCTGATGAATTAAAGAAAAAGTATTTGCCTAGATTAACTTCCGGAGAAATGATTGCTTCTTTTGCACTAACAGAACCGGAAGCTGGATCTGATACTTTCAATTTAAAAACTGAAGCTAAAAAACATGTTAATAAGTGGATATTAAATGGAAATAAAGTGTGGATAACAAACGCCGGAATTGCTGATTTAATTTCCGTATTTGCCAGAACTGAAAAAGGAATTACGGGTTTTGCTGTTGAAGCAAAAAGTCCTGGTGTAATTATTGGTCCACCAGAAAAGAAATTGGGTATAAAAGGCAGTACAACAAATTCAATAACTTTTGAAAATGTTGAAGTTCCAGAAGAAAATATGATTGGAAGAGAAGGTCGCGGTTTTATAATAGCTATGAAAACTCTCGACGGAGGAAGACTCACAATAGGCGCTTGCTGTCTTGGTGCATCAAGAGAACTGATTGAATTATCAGCAGTTTATGCAAAACAGAGAAAACAGTTCGGAGAATCAATTTCTAAGTTTCAGGCTGTTCAGTTTATGCTCGCTGATATGGCTTCAAAAATTTACCCAATGGAGAGTATTGTTTACCGTTGTGCATACGAATATGACGAGGGTAAAGATATTTCTGTGGACGCGGCAGTTGTAAAATTATATGCTTCTGAAGCAATGGCTGAAGTAGCAGATAAAGCATTACAAATTCACGGAGGGATGGGTTTTTCTCGTGAACTTCCCATGGAAAGATATTATCGTGATGCCAGAATTTTAAGAATTTTTGAAGGAACAACCGAAATTCAAAAAATGATTATCGGGAGACACGTAATTAAATCAAACGGAAAAGTTTAAAAAATGATTCAGCAAAAATTATTAGTTATACCTTCGATCGATATTAAAAACGGAAGATGTGTCCGTACTGTTCAGGGAATTCCTGAACTGGATTGTTATGAGTACGGAGATAATCCAATTAAGATGGCAAAAATATGGAGAGCAGAAAATGCAAAGATGATTCACATTGTCGATTTTGATGGTGCTCATAACAAATCAAAAATTAATTTTAAAATTGTAGCAGAAATTTGTTCATCGGTTGTAATACCAGTTGAGTTCGCTGGGGGCATAAGAAATCTTGATGATGCAGATGAAATTATGCAAACAGGTATCTGTCGACTTGCAATAAATACTTTAGCTGTTGAAAATCGTTCAGAATTTAAAAGAGTGTTCGAAAAATATGGTCCTACAAAAGTTGTCATCTCCCTTGATATTCTGGATAATGAATTGGTGATAAAAGGAAGAAGTATAAAAACGGGAATTCTTGCAACGGATTTTGCAAAAGCAATGGTGGAAATTGGAGTTTCGAGATTTGTAGTTTGTGATATCTCAAAAAACGGAACGATGATGGGACCAAACATAAAACTTTCAAAAGAAATTGCAGAACTTACCGGAGCGAGAGTCACACATGCAGAGTCACACATGCTGGTGGAGTAAGAAATAAAGATGAATTGATGGATATTCAAAAGCTAATACCAGTAGGAGTCGATTCTGTTATTGTTGGAAGAGCATTGTATGAAAATCGTTTTCCATGCCAGAAACTCTGGCGTGTAGCTGAATCAGGAATATTCGAAAACTGAAAGAGGTCAAAATGGCGGATAAAAAACAAAAAACAATTCATAGTAGCTTTTGGGCTAATTTATTCAATCCTCAGGCAGAAACAGACGATTTAGCAAAATCTTTAAAAGCAATTCCAATATTCAAATCCTTAACTAAAAGAGATCTTTCAAGTCTAATGAGTATTATTCATAACCGTAATTATCTCTCTGGTGAATTCATCTTCTATCAAGGTGATCCTGGAATTGGTCTTTATGTAATGAGAGAAGGTGAAGTTGAAATAATTCGTGAAAATGAAAAAGGAGAGAAACATAAGCTTGCTACATCTAAAAAAGGAGATTTTTTTGGAGAACTTGCTCTTATTGACGGTGAAAGAAGATCTGCTTCTGCTGTTGCTAAAACAGATACAAGACTTTCAGTAATCTTTAAACCCGATCTGGATGAATTCATAGAAAAGTACCCTAAAAAAGGAATTAAAATTCTACAGGGAATTGCTGAAATTACAACTGTACGATTACGTACTCTAAATGAAGACTTCTTTAGAATTAGTTCGGAAATAGAAAATAAAAATTAAGTGAGGTGTAATATGGAACTGGATATTAAAAAAATACTTGTCCCAATCGATTTTTCAGATTACTCTAAAAGCGCTTTGAAGTATGCTGTAAATTTCTGCAAATACACTAAAGCAGAGATGATTTTAATTTATGTAGTTGAACCTGTTATTTATCCGCCTGATTTTAGTATGGGACAAATTGCAATCCCTTCAGTTAATGCTGAATGGGATGAAAGAGCTAAGCAGGAGCTTGACAAGCTTGCCAAAGAACACATACCCGAAGGTGTTCAAGTAAAAACAATTATTAAAACCGGTAAACCTTTTTTGGAGATAATAGAAACTGCAAGTGAGATGGATGTTGATTTAATCATAATCGCAACTCACGGAAGAACAGGTATAGAACACATTTTGTTCGGAAGCACTGCAGAAAAAGTTGTTCGTAAAGCTCCCTGCCCCGTTCTAACATTACGTGAACCAATAAAAGGATTTAATTTTAAAGAGCATATGAGGCAAGAAAAAGTTTAAGAATTTAAACTTAGTTTTTTCTGTCAATCACAAAATCAACAAGTGCCTGTAACGCTATTCTGCTTTGTGAGTCGGGAAGAATCGAAATAGCATCTTTTGCTTTTTGAGAGTAGTTTCGTGCTTCGCCAATTGCATAGTCAATTCCTTTATTCTCCTTTACAAAATCTATTACTTTTTCGACTTCAGATGCATCTTTTCCATTCTTAATTATTTTTCTTATCTTGGTGGCTTTAGCATTAGAAACCTGATTCAAAGAATAAATTAATGGCAGAGTTATTTTTTTCTCTTTAATATCCCCGCCAGTTCTTTTTCCGGTAATTGATAATTTACCTTCATAATCAAGGATATCGTCACGTATTTGAAATGAAATTCCTAGGTTCATTCCAAAGTCTTTCATTGCAGAGATATATTTTTGTTCTGTTGTAGCGCTCATCGCACCAATAG
>JARRKF010000444.1:0-2799 GCA_037388405.1 Ignavibacteriaceae bacterium
CTGGTTTTTCTTAAGAAACCACATTGGGTGAGGTGTGAATGGATCGGTAATAACAGTTAGAACAGGGATTGAAAGATTATGTTTTTTCAAAATTCTGAAAACAGGAATGATGCAGAAAATATGAAAGATGACAATCTTTTCTGGTTTTTCTTTAACTATTACTTGTTCTAAATATTTTGACATAAACGGTGCTACAAGATTGCAACTTATCAATGCAGCGAAAGAGAATTTATTCAGCGCATATAGAAATTCAAAAAACCATTTGCCAGTGTATTGCAGAATCCGGTAACCATCTTCAATAATAAACTGAACCCAACGAGGAGTTTTTTCAAAACCATAAATTAATTGCGGTTCAGCTTTATCCGAAAAGTGTTTATTCATATAATTTAAAATTGCTCGCGCAGGTGCAAGATGGCCACCACCTGTCTTTAGATACACGAACATATATTTCCTCTTTTCACTCATCATGTTTATCTCAAAACCGGATCGGTTTCTTTTTCAAGATATCCGTTTTTTAACACTTGTTTAATTTTAAATGTTCCTAGTTTCCTTGCTTTCAAAAACCCAAATCATTCAACCATTGATCAGTATATTCGGGATTATCCTGTTTAAGTGCTGCCTGAATTTCTCTTAACCATTTTCTATTGAATTTTTCTTGTGACCCGATTATCGGGCACATAATAATCGGCAATCCCAAACCGCAATAAAAAGAAAGTTCGCTGGGTTTTGTCCATAAAATATCCGTGTTGTGCAGTGAATCATTAAAGAAATCAAAATATTCGTGCAGTGAGTTTGAATAAATTATTTTTATTCCATTACCTTCAGGATCAATTTTGTTTTTAACATCATTAAAGAAATCAAACACTTCTTTTCTGGTTCCCGCAACAAGATTCAATTTTATTTCACCAGCTCTAAGTTTATTTTTCAAGCTTTGTGCAATCTTTTCTCCGATTTCTTTTTGTGCACCGGCACCACCCACCGCATAAGTAATTGTAAGCTTTCGTTCGTTCTTAAAGACACAATTTTCTTTCCCTAAAAAGTATTCAACATTTCTACCATGTCTTGCCCAGAATTTTCCTTTCGGATCAAGATAATATAATCTTTGAGCAAGATCTTTTTTCAACACCGAAAGATTTTCATTACCTAGAAGTTCTTTCGGAAGCGGAAAACCTGTAAGATGAATCCTTTCATCCGGGACACCATAAGCTTTTAATCTTTGTGCAGCTTTACCACAGGGGGCAAAGTATTCTATTCTGCTTTCCCACGGCTGCTTAGCAACCCAGACACGATTTATGTCAGCATCACAAATTATACAATAAATTTTATTGAAACCTTTTTTATCAGCAGCAACAGCTGAAGCGTAAAATGAAGTGACTAGTGGAAGATTCTTAGCTGAGGTTGTATCAAGCATTCCTTTACACAAACCTTTTTCAATAAATGATTCAAGAAGGTTAACCTGGAAAGTAGTATTGGATAAATTTCTCATCGGGTAGAATGAAGGAATACGCATAAGCGAATCAAGCATAGAAAAAAGAGGCGGACCAATTATCGGAAGTCCTTTTGCCCTAGAAAAAAATTCGTATGCATTTAATAATCTTTTCCATAGCTTCTTTTCTGCTTTGGAAACGGCCTCAGAGGAACCAACAGTAATTATTCCGTCCTCAGCAATATCTCTTATAGGATAAACTGCACGCTGATGTCCGTAACCCATATCGGCAGCGACAACCCACGCTTTAATGTCAGGATTTTCCATACAACTATTTTATTAGACAAGAATATTTATGAAAGAAAAATAGGTAATTATTAGAATCAATGCTCGCAGGGCAAAAAAGAAAAAAGGAGAGTCTCTCTGGAATGAAGTGAATTTTTAGAAAAAATTATTTGAAATTTATGATGTCTTTTTACTAGATTTTCCTTTAAACCATTCATATGTAACAACTGCCAGAAACAAAGCAATGCCGATAAAGAATCTTATTGTTTCGTCCAAGTTAGTTTTCCTTATTATTATATTTCACTAACAGAAAACTAATCTGAATACATTAACATATTATTAAGTTAATGTTAAGTTTCCGTTAAGAATAATTTGGATGTTAACGATTTGTCTGTATAAGCGGAGTCGAAGACTGAATTAATTTACAGTCACACTTCAAGCTTGCTAAGTGAAATAAAAATTTATTTTCAAAACAAATTAATGAAAAACCCATACAGCGGATTAAAGCAAATTCCTAAAAATATCTGGATACTTTCCATTGCGACTCTTATAAACAGAGCTGGCACGATGGTATTACCTTTTATTGCGCTTTATGCAAAGCAGGAACTAAATGTATCTGTTGGTGATGCAGGCTTAGTTCTTGGGTTCTATGGAATTGGTGCTTTAATCTCTTCACCTTTTTCAGGGAAGTTAAGTGATAAGCTTGGCTCATTAAAATTAATGGTTGCTTCTTTGCTCTCTACGGGTGCATTTCTTTTTCTTTACTCAGCAGTTACGAACTTTGTCGGATTTTTAGCTCTAACTTTTATTTGGGCAGTATTGAATGAAGCATTTCGCCCTGCAAGCATGTCTTTTATTTCAAATGAGATTTTACCCGAAAGAAGAAAAACTGCTTTTGCTCTAAACCGACTTGCAATAAATCTTGGAATGAGTATCGGTCCGGTTGTTGGTGGAATACTAAGTACAATAAATTTTCACCTTTTGTTTTATGTTGACGGAGTAACAGCACTAGCTGCCGGAGCTTTTCTGATTTTTTCTCCCTGGGAAAAACATTCCGTCCAAGAAAATATCGAGTCTGAAGAAAGTGT
>JARRKF010000445.1:0-5409 GCA_037388405.1 Ignavibacteriaceae bacterium
ACATCAACTGTCATATGTTCGATAGTTTTTATTGGTGAGAAAGAAAGCAGAAGAAGTGGTATCATTACAAAAGGAAACGCTAATGCATCATTCAATGCTGATTCGCTTGAAATAATATTTCTTAATCTTTCAGGAATATATTTTTGCGCGATCTCACTTGTTACGATAGCGCTTGCCAGAACAGGATCGGTCGGGGAGACAATTGCTCCGATTAATAATGAAATAAGAAGAGGTAAACCAATGATGATGTAAATTAAAAATCCGCTGATGATGAACATCAAAGGTAATACTATGCAAATAAGAACAATCAGATCTTTCCAATTTTCAAAAACAAACTTCCTGGGAAGCCGGAAGGCAACCCCCATTAAAGTAACAGCTAATGTAAGTCTGGCTATCTCTTCAATAAAAATAGTATGATATTGAAAATCCTGCAGGTCAACAAGATTCAACAGATAAGGACCGATTAAAATTCCTATAAATGTAGCAATAATTGGTTCAGAGATATAAAGATAATATTTTAAATAACCCGCAGTTAATTCTAAAAATAGAAGTGTTCCTCCTACTGCCATAAGAAGAACATTTATATCAAATAGATTCATCGAAGATAAAAACTTTCTTCGGAATTTGAAAAATTTTAACCTGTGCCGAATTTTGATTAGTCATTAAGTTATACAGATAATACAATCTTTCCTTTTACGCCACCTTCTTCCAGTTTTTTCTGTGCTTCAGCAGCTTCTTCTAATTTCATTACTGAATCGATGACCGGTTTTATTTGTCCGCGTTCTATCATTCTCTTTAATGAGTTCATTGTTTCTGATGAACGCTGCATAAATACATAATGCAGTGAAATGTTATTTGCTTTTCCTCTGTTTAAATTTCCGGTTGAGTTCACAATTGTAACAAGTCTGCTTCGGAAACAAGTTACATCAAGACTCTTTTCCAAAATATCTCCGCCGACACAATCAAATACAACATCCACGCCATCTCCGTTCGTTTCCTGCTTAACTATTTCTACAAAATCTTCTTCACGGTAATCGATTGCAACGTCGGCACCGAGTTTTTTAACAAGATCTTTGTGGTAACCACCACAAGTTGTAATAACTCTTGCACCTATTGCTTTTGCAAGCTGAACCGCGAGCGAACCAACACCACCAGCACCTCCGTGTATCAGAACTGTTTCAGGAATCTGTAGTAATGCTGCACCCATCAGAGAATCCCATGCTGTACAACCGGCTAGTGGAATGCTTGCTGCCTCGTTGAAGTTTAGATTTTTTGGCTTTTTTGCGACTATCGATTCATTGGCAACATTATATTCAGCATAGCTTCCACCATTTGGACCGATCTCCGAAGTGTAAAAAACCTCATCACCTTCCTCAAAATTTTTTGCACTTGAACCAACTTTTTCTACAATCCCGGCTACATCGTAACCAATGACGGCGGGTGGTACAATTCCAGCCCACTTTCCGTTCTTTCTTATTTTATAGTCCACAGGGTTAATAGAAGTTGCTTTAACTCTGACAAGAATTTCTTTTGGACCAGGTTCTGGTGTTTTAATGTCACGCTGTTCCAATACTTCAGGTCCGCCAAAATCTTTAATTACCATTGCTTTCATTTTATAATTTCCTTTCTTTTTATCGAATCAATATCGGTTCATTACACTCGATTATTTCGAAGTTTCGTATTAAACTAGACTTAATGTAATATGGGAGGAATACTAAAGTACTATTATTCATAGTATTCTTAGTCAAAATAATCACCTTCATTTTTTAATTAAAAATAAATATTTAATTATTCAAGGGGCGAATATTTGAGTATGGTTTTTAAAATCATTTTTGAAATATGACTATGGATACTTGCTAATAATTGAAATTGAGTGTGAAAGAAGATATTTAGAATTAGAATTTCACGTTATCAATTCTTGAATTTAGAAATGAAGGTTGCGTTAATGAAATCAAAAAAATTATTTGTTGGCACATCAGGCTGGGACTATAGACATTGGAAGAAAGTCTTTTATCCTGAAGATCTAATTACTAAAGATTGGTTTAATTATTACTCAAAGAAATTTAGTTCGGTTGAAATAAATAATACTTTTTATCATCTGCCAGATAAAAAGACCATAAAAGATTGGAAAAATAAAGCACCTGAGAATTTTTCTTATGCCATTAAAGCAAGTCGATATATAACTCATATGAAAAAGCTTAAGGAGCCTAAACATTCAGTTAAAAACTTCATTGAAATAGTGCAGCAGTTGGGAAATAAACTTGGAATCATTTTATTTCAGCTTCCGCCTCACTGGAAAAATTTCGTGAACAAAGCTGGTGGAATGATGAAACGTATGAACTATTAAACAAACACAATGCTGCATTCTGTATTTATGATATGCCTGATAAGGAAACTCCCCGAAAAATCACTTCAGATACAATTTATATAAGGTTGCATGGAATCAATAAGAAATATTCCGGCAGCTATTCAATCCAGTAGCAAAGCGGATGGAAGCGATGGATAGAAAACCGGATTGAAAAAGTGAATTCAGTGTATATTTTTTTAATAATGATGATAAAGGTTTTGCTGTAAAAAATGCACTTAAGTTAAAAGAAATGTTCGAGAATGGATGAAGTAAGTTTTATTTCATCATATTCCAAAATATGAATGTCCTTTAACTACTGTTTTTTATTATTTGCCTTCCGAATCTTTAATTCATTAATAAATACCCTAAATAGCCTTTAAACTATGATTTATTTTTTTATTTTCTTTAAATAAGCAATTTAAACTTTATTTGCTTACCGAGTGAGTAAAGATAATGTCACATTGTAAAATTAATTATTCATGATAAAAAGGATTAACAATTGAATAATGGCATAGGCGAACTGATATGGCCCTTAGTCGTTTATGGAGGTGCGGTCGTTGCACTTGTAACCATTATGTTAGGACTTTCCTATTTACTGGGTCAAAAACATGAGGAAAAAGAAACTAATGAACCATTCGAGTCAGGAATAAAAGTAACTGATTCTGCCCGCCTCAGGTTTCCAATTCATTATTACATCGTTGCGATGTTCTTCGTCATTTTCGATCTGGAAGCAGTATTTATTTTCACCTGGGCTATTTCATTAAAACAAGTTGGGTGGACTGGATATATAGCAGCAACAATATTTATTGCGGTGCTTGTTGCAGTTTTAATTTACGAATGGAGAATTGGTGCACTTGATTTTGGAGCTAGTGGTAAAAAAATATTAAAAGCAAGAAGCAGGATTCTGAAAGAAAGTAAAAATTTATGAAATGGTGGCTAACAAAAGCTGATTCGGCTGGAATACCTTTGAGAGGGACCAGTTCAATTGAAGAAACAGTTCAGCAAAGTCTTGTACTTTCAAAAGTTCAGGATTTAGTTGCCTGGGGACGAAAAAATTCAATGTGGCCTTTCAACTTCGGACTTTCCTGCTGCTATGTTGAAATGGCAACATCACTAACAAGCAAATATGATATTGCAAGATTTGGTGCCGAGGTTATCAGAGGAACTCCAAGGGAAGCTGATGTTATGATCATTGCAGGAACTGTATTTATAAAGATGGCTCCAATAATTAAAAGACTTTATGAACAAATGATGGAACCACGCTGGGTAATCTCGATGGGTTCATGTGCTAACTCGGGCGGAATGTATGATATTTATAGTGTCGTGCAAGGTGTCGACAAGTTTATGCCCGTTGATGTTTACGTTCCCGGTTGTCCTCCAAGACCTGACGCTTTTATGGAAGGGCTTGTAATGTTAAGGGAATCTGTTGGAAAGGAAAAACGTCCCTTAAGCTGGGTAATAGGACCTCAGGGAATTCAAAAATCCGAAACGCTTTCAATGAAGGAATTGAAACGCGAAGAAAGAATGAAAATGACAAAAATAACTCCACCAACTGAAATTTGAATTTTTATATGGTTGATAACATAACGGTCGGTGAAGAAATAAATCAACAGTTAGGTGATAAAATTATTTATCAGCAGAAGACTAAGGATGATTTCCCAACCATTTGGGTTGAGAGAGATTCGATAGTTTCCACACTTAATCATCTAAAGAATGAAATTGATAATCCTTACCGAATGCTTTACGATCTTACGGTAATTGATGAGAGATCAAACAATAAGAGAAATGGATTACCTAATAGTGATTTTTCTGTTGTTTATCATCTTCTTTCATTCGATAGAAATGAGGACATAAGATTAAAAGTTCCATTGAAAGAATGGGACCATTTCAGCTTCCCGAAAACAAACAACTCATGGAACAGGAAGCACTTCAATTTAATCCTGAAGAATGGGGAATGACAAGACGGAGCGAAGATTCAGATTTTATGTTTTTGAATCTTGGTCCTCAGCATCCTGGTACGCACGGAGTGTTACGATTAGTTTTACAACTTGATGGTGAAGATATCGTTGACATTGTCCCTGACATTGGCTTCCATCATAGAGGTGCAGAGAAAATGGGAGAAAGACAATCTTGGCACACTTACATTCCTTACACTGACAGAGTAGATTATCTTGGCGGTGTGATGAATAATCTGGCATATGTCCTTGGTGTTGAAAAGCTTGCTGGTATAGAAGTACCGGACAGAGGAAAAGTAATTCGTGTCATGCTTTGCGAGTTGTTTAGGATCGCAAGTCATCTCGTTTGGTACGGAACTTTTGCACAGGATCTTGGTCAGCTTTCACCCGTGTTTTACATGTTCACTGACAGAGAAAAAGTTTTTGATATTGTCGCAGCTATTTGTGGAGACAGAATGCACCCGAACTGGTTTCGTATCGGCGGTGTTAATGCTGATCTACCAAATGGCTGGGATAAAATTGTTAGAGAATTTATAAGCTACTTCCCAAAACATTTAAACGAATATGATAATCTTGTGATGAAGAACAGAATTTTCAAAGCAAGAACGAAAGGAATAGGAAGCTATACGAAAGAAGAAGCAATTGAATGGGGAATCACCGGACCGGGCTTGCGTGCTTGTGGTTTTGAATGGGATTTTAGAAAGAAACGACCTTATTCAGGTTACGATCAATTTGAATTTGATATACCAACTGCTCAAAATGGTGACTGTTTTGATCGTGCGCTTGTTCGAGTTGAAGAAATGAGACAGAGTTTAAGAATTATTGAACAATGTTTAAACAATATGCCGGAAGGTCCTTACAAATCGGATCATCCGCAAGCAACTCCGCCGATTAAAGACAGAACTATGCACGACATTGAAACTTTAATTACACATTTTCTAAATGTAAGCTGGGGTCCGGTTATTCCGGCGGGAGAAGCTTTTTCAGGAATCGAAGCAACGAAAGGAAATAATGGATATTATCTTATCAGCGATGGAAGTACTTCACCATATAGAGTTAGAATAAGAACTCCTTCGTTCCCCCACATTCAGATGGTGCCTTATATAA
>JARRKF010000446.1:0-2845 GCA_037388405.1 Ignavibacteriaceae bacterium
AAAATATTTTACTCCACTTAAAAGAATTTCAAATAAATCTGTTTTATATCCAACTGCCGGAACGAAGCCAGACATGAAAGGTTTCTGATATTTATCGTGAAATACTGTAAGACCGTAAACAAAATTATTTACAAATCCTGTTGCGCTTAACTGGAAGGAATTGGGAGTTTCATATATTGCATGCAGATTAAAAAAATCAACCGGGAGATAACTTGTTGAAAAAAGTGCTCCTTTTTCCTGTTTCATTTCAAATCCCTTAAACTCCGCAACGGAAGGTTCCTCACCAAAGTTTAAAAGATTTACGGATGAGATTCCGAATTGAAATTCATCATTTAAAAAATAATTAATTCCAATGTCAGCTTTCCAGAAATTTACTTTTTCATCAAAGCTTTCCCTGACTATGTACAAAGTATCACCAAAAACAGGTTTAATAATTTCCTGGTTAAAATCCTGATTGAAATATCTGATTGTGAAGCCTGCATTAAATTGTTTGTTGAAACTGTAAGAATATCCTAATCCAAATAGTTCTTTGTAAATGTAGCTNNNAACCTGCATTAAATTGTTTGTTGAAGCTGTAAGAATAACCTAATCCAAAAAGTTCTTTGTAATTGTAGCTCGCTTGTAGCGATTGAGTAGTTGTGTCATTAACGAAAAACGATTCACCAGTCGCGAAACGAAATTCCTTCTGATATCCCGGAGTAAAACGAGCTGATAAAACATGGTTTCCAAGTCTTTTAGCAAGAGCCAGCAAGTAAAGATTAGAACTAACACTCCCGGAAAATTCTGCGCCGTATTGTGGAGAAATTCCCCAGTCTTTTAAAGAAAAATAATTTGAGGGATTGCTTTCGTAATTAAAGTAAGGAGTGGTGATTAATTCCTGTGTTCCCCAATAACCGTTCAAACCAAATGAATTCTGGGACAGTATTTTTGCATTCAATGCCATCGCCGATAAAAAAATTAATAGAATATATCTCAAGGAATATCTATAACTATACTGTGAATACTTTGTGATGAAACTAATAAATCGTTGCTGCCGTTTTTCTGATAGCCTTCATAACTACGGATAAAAGTAAAAACAATCTTTTCAAAATTTTCAAGCGGAAGCTGGTTGAAATATCTTCCCGGTATTCTTAGCACACCGTCATCTGCTGTTTTCATTCTGTAAACAGGAATTGAAGAAATCTGGTTTGGTTTTATAAGCCCAATTATAACCGATATCCTTTTTAAACTTTCAGGATTCCATCTTAAAGTTGCCTCAAGATTTTTTTCTGCTCTGCTGCCAGCTAATAGAACCTGCCCGGTAATTTCCGGAGGATTAGCAATATTAAACGCAAAACCACTTCCTGGTCCAAATGGATTGAACTCAAAGCTTACGGAAGCATTATAACCATAGTAAAATGGATCAGGAATTCCACCCAAACCAGCAATGTTGTACAAAACGTACTTGTTGCCAAGAAGAGTATCCTTCAATATTCCTGCATCTCTGTATTTGATTCTGTATGGAACTATATGAGCTTCCAATCCATTAAATTTAATTATGCCTGGTGTTAATGTTTGATAAGCAATTATTCTATTGTCTGAATATCTGATTGGTTCATTCCTGTTGAAAAACATTGCCTGTGCAAGAGATAACCTGATTGTTCTGTTTTCATTATTTGTAATTTTTATTCCACTCACTGATACAAGATTTGTAATCTTTGTCAAATCCTGAATGATTCCTGATGTATCGGCACCATTGGTCAAATATTGATCATTCAGGTTATTATTCAGAAGCTCGACTTCTAACTCATTATTAGTGTCATCGACAAGCTGGGTTGGAGCCGGTTTATCGCAGCTAAAAAATATGAAGATGCTGGCAGAAATAAACGAGTATATTAAAATCTTTTTCATTACAGTTAAAATTTATGTTTGAAACTTTTCAATATCAATTCACTAATTACTTAAAATCTTCCCTGTTAAAAATCCTCCCCCTCCCGCGTTATCAAAAGGAGGGGGATGTGGAGAGGACGTGTGCAGGGAAGCTTAACTTCTCTTAATCATTTTATGGATGAACAAAATATGGTATTCCCCAGGATTCTGATTCAACCGGTGCAGCATCATCTAAAATAACCTGCTGCGGTAATGCATTAATAATTGCATGGTAAAATCCCGGCCATTGATGAGTTACAAATGTCTGTTCATACACTTTGTCAAAACCATTACCATTCGGTGTTGATGAAACTAAATCAAACAATCTTTTAACTCTGTGTTTTATCCATCTGTTTGCACCCCAGGTCAGGCTTACAAAATCTTTCTCTTCATAGGTGCTGTAAAGTTCAACTCTTACTTTTACTGAATCACCGTGACCTAAAATCGGGATAGACCTCCACCATCCCCAACCTCTTCTTAAGTAATAATCATTTGGTGAATTGATTGTTAGTGTATCTCCGTTTGGTAAAAAGATAGACATTTTTTGTACATCCATATTCGGACTTTGAGTTCCACCTTCCGGTAATGATATTGCTGCGATCATCCAGTTTCTTCTTGGGTACGGAGTGTTTGCAATTTTTCTGAAAATAATGTTCCTGGTAATTACTGCTGTAAAAGATTTTTTGATTAATGTGTCCGGTTCAATCGTATTTGAATCATATGAAGCTGCAATTAACAAAAGCCCTTCAAAAGTTTTGGTGAGAGTTCCGTATGCAACTGTGTCCTGAAAATCGATGCTTAGAGTTCTGTTTACAAGTCTCATCTTCTGACCGACTCTGAATGGATAGATTACAGTATTAACTTTACCGAGATAATCCATCACTCCTTCTTCATCGTAATTATAATCGAAGGAAGTTAGAGAAGAGTCTTCATCAAC
>JARRKF010000447.1:0-3315 GCA_037388405.1 Ignavibacteriaceae bacterium
TACTCATTGTAGTAGAAGATGTAGAACAAACTCCCAGAATTAAATCATATTACTATATCAATAACACGATAAGTGGAATACAGGAACCACCGGCAAATGAACCGGTTATTACTAGTTTAAATTTAAATCAAAACTTTCCCAATCCTTTTAACAGTATGACCATTATAAAATATCAGGTTAGCAAAAGTGTATTGATTAACCTGATCGTTTATGACTTAACCGGAAAGGAGGTGATACGATTAATCGAAAACCGGAAAGTTTATCCGGGTGAGCATCAGGTTACCTGGAATGGCAATGATCAAACCGGAAAGGAGGTGAGCAGCGGCATTTATATTTATGTTTTAACGGCAGGGAAGTATAAACAGGCAAGGAAGATGGTAGTTTTAAAATAAATTTTTGTTAATTGATTAAATAATTTGTGAAATGATATTAAAGCTTACTATTATTTTTGTGGTATTGATTAGTCTTATCTTTAGTGTTACAGCACAGTATGAATATCCAGATGGACAAATTCATTCTGTTATCATTGAACAGGGTGGGGTATTTACAGAAAACTACCCAAAGGAATTTTCATTCAATAACCCTGAACAACCTGTGACGCTTACAACTCAAAAAGGTGCATTTACTCTAACTATCTTAGCAGATTTTACCATGGCTTTTGTCTGGATCTATAATAATTTAGGAATAGACAATTTTGTGATGGTAGATGATTCTGTTTATTCAATAGATTTACCCGTCGGCACTTATAACGTATTTACTGGTTTCGCTCCCACAGAATCTCAACATACTATAATTATATTAGACAGCATAGAATTGAATTCTCCTACTCAATTAAGGATATCGAGAGAGAATGCCAGATTTAGCATAAAATACCAACTAGTTCGCGAAAATTTTGATGCTTTGAGAATAAATACCATTGCTTTTTATTTTTTTAACAATATTCTCAATAAAGGACTTAGAATTACCCACAGAAATTTTGATTCCACCGCATTCGTATTCCGATACAATAAAATTTCAAATTATTTTAAAGGTGAATGGGCTGTTAAGGGTAAACAATTAGCCAACCAGGGAAACTTATATTTATTGAATAATGAGTTCAAAGATTTTGGCAAGGACACAGTGATAATTAATGACCCAGCAAATTTTGCCTATGCTGATTTTAACATACAATTATTTACTTTTATTCCGGATTTTCATACTTCCGGAATATACGATCCTTACTACAATTATCCCATAGATCAAAGGATATATCAGGATACCAGTGCAAATCTTGAATTAAATAGTTCCATTTTCTGGCAGGGTTTGAATGCTGTTAACATCCTTTATGATTTTGTCAATACCTCTGAAATTCGAATTGGTCAAACCAAAGTAAACGGATATTTTTACGGAGAAAGACAGGCTCCGTCTTTTGTGATATCTGAGAATAAGGACGTGCATATTGGTTTAACACCAACATACTGGTTTGGCAAATTCATTAATGAAAATGATACGATAAAAATCAGATCACCTTACGGTAAATGGGAATATCTGTTTCTTTCCCAGGCAAACGATATTCTTCGACATTATCCAATCGATTACCAGCTATATAGAAATAATACTCTCATACAAGGTGGTCAATTTAATCTGCTATTTGGACCTGTAGCATTGCGTTTGGGCTTCAATGTTAAGGAACTGACTTTCCCTGTCCCTACTGATAAATATAAAATTTTGATTTCAGATAGTTATAACGAGGTGGATCAATATAAAGGAATATCAAAAGTAGAAGCAGAATTCGACCTTAGAAGCAGGGATAAAAACCCTCCTTCTATTGAACTTTTTCAAATTCTAACTGATGATAAACTGGCCAATATTTTAAGTCCAACAGCAAATAATTTAGTAAGATTCCTGATTGAAGACGAAGCTGTAATAAGCAGTATCCAATTATTTTATTCAATTAAGGGTGACACAATTTATTACACATTACCCGTCAATTACTCGGATCCATACTTTCAGTCGAGTCTTCCATTGTTAGAAGAAAATTATTATTCTCTTAGACTAGTATTAAAAGATACATCAAACAATAAAATTGATTGCCTAATGGAACCTGCGTTTCATATGTTACCTTCGACCTTTATTACTAACAATATATCAGAAAAAAGAATTAGGCAAATTCTTTTATTTCCAAATTATCCTAATCCCTTCAATTTTGAGACAACCATTTCATTTTATATCCCTCCAACGTTTAGAGATAGGGTAAATCTTGCACTTTACAACATTTTGGGTGAACAAATTAAAGATTACAGTGAAATAGAATTTATCACTGGATTAAATAAGATCAAGTGGACCGGCCTTGATGAAATGGGCCAAATTGTTTCATCTGGTATTTATTTTGTAATATTGAAAGGAGGTGATTTCCAGCAAGCTCAAAAAATATTATTAATTAAATGAAATGAAAAACTTGAAGGAGGTGATCGAATTTTACTAATTAATTTGATTTAAGTTGAGGCTTTTCTTTACAACCAAATTGAAATTTTAAAGGAGGTAGAAATGCTTAAAATTTTATCTATCGTTATTTTACTTAACCTATTGATTATGAGCTCAATTAATGCGTAAAATGAATATGCAACTTCAAATGTTACAGTTGCAACTTCTTTTAACGATTTTGCAAATGTAAATGCAACAGTAAATGCTGGCGCTGGATACTATTGGTTTTTTGTGGCAGTTAATTGGGCCGACTGGTGGAATGGTAGTTCTTGGTCCAATATAGTCCAAAACGAATACGATTCTGATTATCCCTACAACGGCATATGGCACGAGTGGAGCATTGTTAATCAGGAAATACCAGTCACTGGAATTGCATTTAAAGGAGATGGTACTTTCAGATTTAGATTCTCAGTTACTGTGAACAGTACTTCTGATGAAGATGCGGCAACATTCACTGTAAATGATGTTATTGCTCCCTCAACACCAACCAACTTGTCGGTAATCGCAAGTGATAATATGCATCCATACCTAAGCTGGACAGCAAGCCCCCAATCTGATGTCGAAGCCTATATAGTTCATAAAAAAATTGGAAACGGATCTTATTCTTATTTAACAAGTACAGCTAGCACTCATTATGAAGATACGGATGAGACTGTTCTAATAGGTAATTATGCTAACGAAACATATGCCTATTATAAAATTAAAGCCATAGATTTTACTACAAATGAATCAAACTTTACAGAACCGGTTTCCATAAAAATTCAAGGGGATGATCCAGATAAGAAATTTTTCGTATATAGCAGCGAAAATCTCATTATGAGAAACTTTTATCTCTTTGATAATTATCCGAAT
>JARRKF010000448.1:0-3756 GCA_037388405.1 Ignavibacteriaceae bacterium
GTCTTTTCTGATCGCGGCAACGGTAGCGGCCTCGTTCTCCTTCGCGACGCCGATCGGCTACCAGACCAATCTCATGGTGTACGGACCCGGTGGATATCGGTTCGCCTGATAAAAAAGGTTGGATTGCAGTCAATGAATACTTAGAAACTTCTCAAAAGAATATTTGGGCTCTTGGAGATGCCAATGGAAATTATCAATTTAAACATGTAGCAAATTATGAAGCTACGGTTGTATACTATAATGCTGTACTAAAACAAAAAGTAAAGGTTGATTATCATGCAGTACCTCACGCAGTTTTCACTTATCCTGAGATAGCATCAGTAGGTCTAAAAGAAAGAGAAGCTATCAGTAAATATGGCAATGAGAAACTTTTGATTGGGTTTTATAGATATGAAGATACAGCAAAAGGGGAAGCTATGGGAGCCAAAGACTATTTTGTTAAAGTTATTGTAGAAAGAGACACCTTGAAGATACTTGGAGCACATATAATAGGGCCGTTAGCTTCGATTTTAATTCACGAAATAATTCCATTAATGAATACCCGTGAACAAAAATTAACACCTATAATTGATGGAATGCATATCCACCCTGCTCTTAGTGAAGTTATAGAAAGAGCTTTTCGTTCTCTCCTTCCACCTGAACATTATCATCATCTAATAGAACACCATTACAAACTTATCTAAGCAAAGATTAACAGAAGATGCTTAAACCTAAAACCAATACTTTTCAATTTTTGTTTTGGACCAAAACTTGTATATTCTTATTTCTGGGATCGATTTTTATGTAACAATTTACTAATTTATTTAAGTGGAAATCTGGGAAAAATCAATAATTATGTTGTAATCACTGTTCCTAGATAGCGGCATCATGAGGAGGTGAAATAGTGAAGAAAAAGATCGGTATAATTTCCGTTTTTACAATATTTCTGATTTCCCTTTCAGTCGTTATTCCTTTTACTTTTGCTCAAGAAGATTATTGGAATTATTGTAAAATTTCGGCATACGTGACAAATCTTGACGATTATTCATCTAGTTCAACTAATACTTTTAGGTATCAATTTACAATTGCTGAACCACCAGCTGGAAGTAATATAACTAATACAATCGAAGTAAGAGACGATGATAGTGGTGTAAACTACACAAAGAATCTCTCGATAGGAGATGTAGTTTATTTTGATTACGCAAATCTAAATCCAACTAAAAACTATGTAAATCCAGCAGAAGAATCGAACTATTTCATAGTAGATTACGAAGGTGAAATATACGACCTTCAGATTAATAATATACTTATTCCGGAGTTCTCACCAATCTTCATATCGCCAATATTCATTATAGCAACACTTCTTGCAATTATCTATAGAAGAAAAAGAATTAGATAATCAAATTAAATCCAAATTTTTCTTTTTTTCATTTTAAAAAATATTCTTTACTACGACTTTGTTATAATATTATTTTAAATTCTATTAAAAACGACTTGATTTTTAAGAATGAATTTCTACTAATTTGTTGATTTTATTTCATGTTTTTCATCGGTTGATATGCTGAATTTTTTTCATCAAAGGTGAATGGATCCATAAATGCCATACATCCAATTAACAAGAGTCTCCTTCTTATATACCCAAGAGAGTCATAGGATGGATTAGTATGTATCTTAATTAAAGTCTTAACGGCATTTAACAGCCCAGCTTCTCTTTGAACTTTTTTCCAATCCAATGAACGAAAAGCAGCAAAAAGTAACCTTAGATAAATTCCGATTTTGTTTATTCGTTGTTTCTCAATTAACTTATTTAATTGTTTTAGATCTGACATGAAAGCTTCAAAATTTAGAAACCGGTTGATGGGTGTAAATTTATTGTTGCCTTGTTTGGATATTAATATCCAGTTCCATAATCCACAATATGGTGTTGGAGTGAATGGAGGCCATGTTTTAGTTAAGAAACTATTCATAATTTTTAAAGGAGGCACCATTACAGAAACAGGAAAAAGATCATCTTCTTTGATCATCCAGTTTGTTTGTTCTTGAATTTTTTGCGCCAATAAAGAATTATCAATTCGATTCTTTCTAGAAACATATTTTGCAGTTCTTCCTGTAAATGACATGGGTTGAAAGACTATTCCGCGTATAATGTCAACATTCTTTGCAGCAAATCTTATCATATCTCCAACTTCATTATCATTTATTTCACCCTGTAATGTGGGTACCAAAATAATTTCAATATCTTGATCTCTACAAAGTTTGACCAAACGCAGTTTATTCGGAAGTAGTTTTGCATTTCTTAGTTTCTCATAAGGTGAATCAGTTAATCCATCAAACTGAAGATAAACTATATTTAATCCTGCATTTTTCAGTTTTTTAACCAATTCTGGATCATTTGACATTCTGATTCCATTTGTTGCTAAAAGTATCATGAATTTTAGTTCATGAGCCATTTTTACAATCTCTACTATGTCCTCTCGAACAGTGGGTTCTCCACCTGCGAACATCACAGCTAGAGGTGGTAGATCTTGTGTCTTAAGAAATTTTAACATACTTTTTATTTTATCCAGACTTGGTCTATAGAGATCCACTGGTTTTGAAGCGTTTGCAAAACATATTGGGCACTTCAAATCGCACTCATTAGTTACATCAATTACAGCCATTACAGTCGTTGAAATATGGTTACTACAATTATTTACTCCACACCCAATTGGACAATTATCCTGAAACGGTGGAACATTTGGTTTTTTGAAAGTTTCAGCCTTATAATATATGTCTGCTCTAGCCCAATAAGTATCATTAAATCTTCCATGCTCTTTGCATTCTTTAAGTATCACAACTTTTCCATTTTTTTCAGCCACTTGTGCTTTTATCTTTTTTAGACAAACAGGGCAGACGCTGAATGTATCTCTGAGAATCTTAATTTTAGGTTCGTTCAAGTTAAAGCCCCAGCGATTAATGCAATTGGTATTAAAACCATTGTTCTAGTTACTATCCTTTCATGCTTTTTTAATACTTCAATATCTTGGTTTCGTAGTAAAGATATACCTGAGATTACAAGAATTACATTCCAGATTGCTATTGGAATTAAGTATCCATAACCAACTGCATCCACCAAATATGGAATTGGAGAACCTACAGCATTTAACAGAAAGAAAATTGCCCCTACCTTTATTGCGAATCTTGGACCACGACTGACTGCTAACGTATTGTACCTTGCTTTTCTGTCTCCTTCTAAACTAAGTACATCTCGTAAAATATTTCCACCTACGTTACCCATACTCATAAATGACAAAGAGAATGAAGTTACAGATATTATTCCAGACAAAGCTGCTTCACCATAGACAAATGATGTTCCTATAAGGATACCCATAAGTATGCTTCCCAAAAATCCTGCATGCCTTTTAACATAAGCAGAATATAATACAAGAAGAATTGTATCAGAAAATGCAATTCCAAAACATAATCAATTAATTACCAACGATGAAATTAATCCTATAACACACAAAATTATTGTTATTACAAGAGCCATCTTTGGTGTTATATTCTTTGAAGGTATGGGTCTTTCTTTCCTAACTATAGCATCTGATTCTTGGTCAATATAATCATTAAACGCGAAACCACCAGAAGTAATACAGATAGCTGATACTACAACTAAAACCAAAAGATCTGTTTGAGGTAACCCCCTCTTCAAAGCTATAATTGTTAAAACTGAAAGACCACCAGTCATGAGCCAATATGGCGGTCGAAGAAGCAAAATCACAGCTTTAAGCTGATTCT
>JARRKF010000449.1:0-2888 GCA_037388405.1 Ignavibacteriaceae bacterium
ACGCGGATCTTTGCTTAATTTTTGTGCAAGCTCAAGTACGTATTTAGTCTGTCCACCTGTGTCTGCATCACTACCAAGCTCAAGGTTATTGCCTCGTATGAGTCCATGAATGCTGTAAAGCTGGATGTAAAGTCCTTTGTTGGAGTTGTTGTCAGTCATTCATTTTCTCTTTTAATTTTAAATATAAATCATCCTCCTTTGGCAACGCACCGCTTATCTTGCAGATTTCCGCTGCGAATTCGTTTGCGAGTTTATTTGTTTTGCTAATTTCCCACTTTTTCATATAACCGATACAGAAAATTGCTGCGAAAGCATCACCCGCGCCAAGCGTGTCAACAATATTTGAAATTTTTATTTTGTACTCGTTCGCTTCACTGGGAGAAAAAAGTACTGTGCCTTCATCTCCTTTAGTAACCGCAAGCAATTCGATATTAAATGTTTCTAATACTTCATTCGCGGTTTTTTCGAAGGAGAATCTTTCATACAACAAAAGTTTATTTATCAATTTTAACTCATCAAGATTAATTTTTAAAGCGTCAGTATTTGCAAGTGATTTTTTTATTATTTCTTTAGTGTAAAACTTTTGACGAATGTTCAAATCGCAGAAGTATTTTATTTTTTTGCCAAATAGCTCTTGAATCGTACTTTTTGTAACCTTACCCCTCTGTGCAAGTGAACCAAAATAGAGACAGTCGGTTTTCTTATTAATTAGTTGTTTTACTTTGTCAGTATTCTCTATAAAATCGTATGCTCGCTTTTCATCAATTCGGAATGTGGGAACTTTATTTTTGTTCAGCTTTACATTTGCCACGCCCGTCCTTGCCTCCCAAAACATCGTTCCCAACACGACTGATAATATTTCCTTCACCGGTAAGCTTGTATACGTGATAAAGGAAATTCAAAGGTGCGCCACCCAGATTTTTTGAATCGGGGTAAATATCGAACAATATTTCACCAATAGCAGTTATTTTCTCCATTAATATTCCAGTATGGTTTTGGAATTTATTTAATTCGTCAGTTGTTGTTTACTATATAATGAATTGAGCAAAAAAATGAAAGTCTATCAATTAAAAGTATTTCAAAATCTACCTATAAACATTAAGGATGCGTGGGAATTTTTCTCTAACCCAAATAATCTTTCTGTTATTACTCCCGAATGGCTGAACTTTAAAGTTACAAGTAAGCTCCCGGATAAAATGTACGCAGGTATGATGATTACTTACAAAGTCCATCCAATACTTGGAATTCCAAATACCTGGGTTACTGAAATCACTCATGTTAAGGAACCTCTTTATTTTGTTGATGAACAGAGGTTTGGTCCTTACAAACTTTGGCACCACCAGCATCATTTTAAAGAAACGGAAAACGGAGTTGAGATGACGGACATAGTGAATTATGCCCTTCCGTTTGATCCCCTTAGCAGACCTATAAATTCTCTTCTTGTTGAAAAGAAGGTAAAAGAGATATTTAATTTTAGAGAGAAGAGGCTGTACGAATTATTCCCGGTTGTCGTTGCTAGCGGAGCGAAGCAATCCTAACATTAATTACTCAGATTGCTTCGTCGTCCTTGTCTTCCACAAGGCTCAGACTGACGGACTCCTCGCAATGACATACACAAATAAAAATGTTCTAGGGAAGCCTTAAAATAACCTAATAACCAGTCATCACTTTTTTATTAAGCTTTGAAATAGATATGCTTAATTTGCTAATCATTTTTACTAATTAAAGGGAGAAGAAATGAATCATAAAATCACCTCGTTTTTAACATTTTTCTTAATCACTGTTATCCCACTTCTTGCAGCGGATAAAAATTCACCTCAAAGCACAAATCCACTTCTCGGAAAATTTAATGAAGTAATCCAGTGTGGGGATTTAAATGCAGATAACATAAAAGAAGCAACTGATGCTTCTATAAAAGAAGCAAGAGAATCGCTGGAAAAACTTTATTCAATTCCAGAAGGGAAAAGAACATTTGATAACACAATGCTTGAGCTTGATAATATTTACAACAAAGCCGGGAATGTTTATGGTTGTATTTATTTAATGGGAAATGTTCATTCTGATGATGCAGTAAGAAACCAGGCACAGGAAAGTAACGCTGAATTCGCAAAGTTCTTTAACGAGATTTCTCTTGATGAAAATCTTTATCGTGCAGTGAAGGATTATTCAGAAACAGCTGAAGCAAAAAATCTAACTGGATATAAGCAAAGATTTGTCGAAAGGACCGTCGAAGATTTTGAGCGTAATGGATGTGCTCTTCCAAAAGAAAAAAGAGATGAGTTAAAAGCGATTAATGACAAGCTTTCTGATCTTTCAATCCTCTTTGGGAAAAATATAGCCGAGGCAAGCGATTACCTGATTGTTAATGAAAGTGAAATTGACGGCTTGCCGGAAGATTACAAAAACGCTAGAAGACAGGAAGACGGCACATATAAAATCGATCTCCCGTATCCGTCTTATGTTCCGTTTATGAAGTTCTCGAATTCTGAATCTGCCCGAAAGAAACTTTATACACTTTTCAACAACCGTGCTGCAACAAGAAATCCCGAAGTGCTGATAAAAGTATTAATTCTTCGTCAGCAGATGGCAGAACTTTTAGGATTTAAAACTTATGCGGAATATAGAACCGGTGACAGGATGGCAAAGAATCCGCAGAATGTTTGGGATTTTGAAAATAATCTTATAGACAAGCTGAAGGAAAAAGCACGGATGGATTATAATGAGCTTCTTTCAGTAAAAAGAGCAAAGGTTGCAATCGATACCATCAAGGTCATCCAGCCGTGGGAATCTGGTTATTATAACAACATACTTCTAAAAGAAAAATATAATCTTGACCAGAATCTTGTTAAAGAATATTTTGGAACGAACAATGTAATAAACGGACTTTT
>JARRKF010000450.1:0-2647 GCA_037388405.1 Ignavibacteriaceae bacterium
TTACTGAGAAAAATGAAAAAGAAGAAAGATTAACTGAAAACCTTGTTGATAAAACTATTGTTCTTGTAGTTGAAGATAATCCTGACGTGAGAGAATATATAAAAGATGCTTTAACCGAGTTATATCATGTTGAAGAAGCCGCAAATGGAGAACAAGGGCTGCGAAAAGCAGAAAAATATATTCCCGACTTGATAATTAGTGATATTATGATGCCGAAGATGGATGGTTATGAGATGACTAAACAAATAAAGAAAGATGAAAAAACTAGTCACATTCCTGTAATTTTACTTACTGCAAAATCTGATAAAGCAAGCAAAATGGAAGGTCTAGGATTAGGAGCTGATGATTATCTGATAAAACCATTTGATACTGCCGAACTGCTGATACGAATTAAAAATCTTATTGATACACGAAAATTCCTTCAGGATAAATTTAGCAGAGAAAATTTTGTTTCTCATAAAGTTGAAAAACCAAAATTTAGTCAGATTGATGAAGTATTTATGGGACGAATATGAGTGTAATTGAGAAGAACATCTCAGATGAAGAATTCAGCATAGAAGATATAGCAACAGAAATTGGGATGGGCAGAACACAGATTTATAGAAAGATTAAAGGGCTTACAGGAAAATCCCCGAGCGTATATTTGCGTTCTGTTCGGCTATCAGCAGCACAGGAAATGATTCATAGAAGAGAAGCAACTATTTCAGAGATTTCTTACAAAGTAGGATTTTCCAGCCCTGCTTATTTCAGCCGATGTTTTAAGGAAGAATTTGGATATTCACCGAGTGAAGAGTAAGATTTTAATTAAAATTTAAACTAAAAACCTCTTATAAGTAATTATCAAAAAATCCCTTTCAATCCATTCAAAAATCATTAAAATCAAAGTTTGTAACATTCCTACAAATGTTTGAAACATAGTTTCAAACAAAATATCAATTAGTATAAGTCTTTGAAACATAGCTGATAACTACCCGGCCTCTAAATTTATTTTATTTGCAGTGAAACTTTAATCAACTTTTTAACAAAAATCTAAGGAGGCTGTTATGAAAAATTTATTTGTAATAATCGTTGCGTTTTCATTTGCATTAATTGTTGGATGTCAGGAGGGTATGATTAACGAACCTGCGAACTCATTAGAAAAAAGAATAATTGATGTAAATCAAAATAATAACGTAATCCCGCTTTGTTGTCAGCTTAATGATCCATTTGCAGGAATTTGTGGGTTGAACGGATCTGTAAGCTATAAACACAAAGTTATTGATAGGACAATGAATCCTAGAGGGTTAAAGGAAGTAGCACTTCATCTCGAATTGCAGGCAACACTCTGCTCTTCACTGGGGATGATCCATCCTGAATGGAAAATAAAAGGCATCAGCGATGATAATATTAATGTAAGTGAAGACGGAATGGCACTTCTTGATAAATCGTACGAAATAACCAACAGAAAAGATGTGGTTCTTTTGGTTCGCTACCTGGTAACTACTGATGGTATTGGAGTATCCGGTGTCAGTCTTGTGGAAATAGAGAATTAAGAATTATTTAGAAAAAGGAGAATCAAAATGAAAAAGTTATTTATATCCTTAACCGCTTTTACTTTACTGTTATTCTTTGGATGTCAGGAAAACTCTATAACGGATCCGGTAACAACCAGTGTAAACAACAAAGCAAAAACTGAAGATGTTTACAAGCATGATTTTATCCAGCTTAATGCAACATTAAATGATCCTCATCCTGTTGGTAATTCATACTATATAATAAATGGTCAAATTGAATACGAGCATAGAATGTTTGGACCGATACCAACACTTCCTCCCAATAAGTTCTATGTTTCGCTAAGTCTGGCTGTAAATGCTGATTTAAGATACTTCTGTTCTTTATGTCCTTTACCGGTAGAAGATGAATTAGCAGGATTCATTTCTGAAAATTCAGAGGAGTACATTCCTTTAAATGAGCATTTCATTGCTTTGCTTGAAAAATCTTTTGTCATTCAGGGAAGTGAAGACGGGATGGTTTTAAAGTGCAGGTTTTTAGTTACTTACGATGGAATACAACTAAGCGCAATGTGGCTAGCGCTTCAGGATCAAGGTGTAACAGCCACAGTAAATCAATAATTATTAATAATCATAATAATGGAGGCTGAAATGAAAGCTCTATTTGTATCGCTCGCTGTTCTTTTGTTTGTATTTTTCCTGGGCTGTGAGAATTCAATCACCGATCCAGCAGTTTCTGATAACACAAACAGCTTTGCTACCGCATTGAGGTAGTGCATCCCAATGAAACAACTTTTTTAAGAAATTTATCAGCATACCGGGTTACTTTGAATATAGATGCACAATTAAAAGCAAGATGTCCGGGAGATGATGATTTCTGGAAAGTCCAATATCGTACTATAGATCTAGTTTACAAGACTGATCCTCAGGAAACTGCTTATTATCTTGATAAGTCATTTAGAATTCATAGCAAATGTCCGATTCCGAAGCAGCTTGTCTTTAGATTTGAAGTTGATGGTAAAAGTCTTAAGATAGTTTCAATGAAATTGAAAGTAGTGAATGGCTGGGCAACAATAGGAGATCCAGAATCATAATCGGAGTAAAGTAATGCCATCTATAGATTAACCCTGCCTGAGTTAAAAAGGCAGGGTTTTTTT
>JARRKF010000451.1:0-5094 GCA_037388405.1 Ignavibacteriaceae bacterium
GAAAAATCCATCCTAAAGATATTTATGTTTGAAGGATTGCTGATTGGAATACTTGGAACTTTGCTGGGAGTAATACTTGGTTATCTGGTTTGCTATATTCAGATTCATTATAATATTTATCCATTGGATCCAACACAATATAAAATTGATTCGTTACCAATTGAAATCAAAATTTCTGATTTCTTTTTTATTAGTGGTGCATCAATGCTGCTTTCATTCCTTGCATCATTATATCCATCTAAAAAAGCAGCAAAAGTAAATCCAATAAACGCAATTAAATGGGAATAAAAAATTTATAATTTATTTAATGTTTAATGAGTGAAATAATCCTAAACGCAAATAATATCCACAAATCTTTTCAGACAACTAAAAAGATCAAGCTTGAGGTATTAAAGGGTATCTCAATAGAAATACTTGCCGGGAAGATTACAATTATTGTCGGAGCTTCGGGAGCCGGAAAAAGTACACTTCTGCATCTTCTTGGTGGATTAGACAGACCCGATTCGGGTGAAGTTATTTATGATGGAAAAGATATTTTCAAATTATCAGAAGAAAGACTTGCGAAATTCAGGAATAAAAATGTTGGTTTTGTTTTTCAGTTCCATCATCTTCTACCTGAATTTACTGCAATAGAAAATATAATTATTCCTCAAATAATTAATGGCACTTCTTTTCACAGCGCCAAAGAAAATAGTCTTAAGCTTTTACAATTAGTAGGATTAACAGAAAGGCTTGAACATAAACCTGCTGAATTATCAGGTGGTGAACAGCAGAGAGTAGCTGTTGCGAGAGCATTGGCTAATAATCCTAAAATTATTTTTGCAGATGAACCAACCGGGAATCTCGATTCAGTAAATAGCGAAGAGGTCCATAAATTAATTGTTGACTTAAAGGAAAATCTCGGAATGACTTTTGTGATAGTCACGCATAATTCAAGTCTCGTTAAGCTAGCAGACTTACTTTATGAAATTAAAGATGGAAAAATATCAATTAAGAACTAAATTATTTTTCTTCAGCCAATCCTGATAAATATTCAAACATTAAACGCACACCAAAACCTGTCATATAAGTCTTGTTATAATTTGTCAAATCATTTGCAACAGCTGGACCAGCAATATCAAGATGTGCCCAGGGAATTTTTTTATCTACAAAATTCTCTAAAAACTTCGCCGCAGTTATTGCCCCTCCCCATCGTCCACCATCGTTATTTACATCTGCTATTTGGCTTTCATTAGCCTTATGGTATTCATCCCACATTGGTAAACGCCAAACTCTCTCATAAGTTTTCATTCCAAGTCTATACAGTTCTTCAGCGATATTATCATACTTTGTAAAAATTCCTGCCACATTCAAACCTAGTGCTACAACGCAAGCACCTGTAAGAGTTGCAAAATCTAAAATCACATCCGGCTTTAATTTAGAAGCATAATCTAGTGCATCTGCTAAGATCATTCTTCCTTCGGCATCTGTATGCCCAACTTCAATAGTTTTACCCGAAGCAGTTTTGACTACATCTCCGGGTCGCATCGCTTCTCCATTAATCATATTCTCTGCCGCAGGAATTATTCCAACAATCTCGTAAGGAAAATTCGCTTTAGAGGCTACGAACATCGTTCCTGCAACAACTGCAGCACCTGACATATCAGCTTTCATTTCAAGCATTCCCTGTGGAGGGTTAACACAATAACCACCTGAATCAAACGTAACGCCTTTACCAACCATTTGTAAAGGAAATACCATCAATAACCATTTTATTTTTTGCAATGGCACTTTTTAAGATTCTTTCATTCTCTGAATAAATCACTACTGAAAGATTCTGAACTTTCTCCTTTTCTTTTTTGTATTTATCAAAGCGATAATTACCGAGAGATATACCTTCCATAAAAGTCCGATAATAATATTCTTCATCATCAAAATATATTTTTAAGGAATCAAATTTGGGAGTAAAGATGTGTAATGATTTTATTTCATCTTTTTGTAAGTCTTTAATCAATCCGGCAAGATGGTTTCGGAAATGATCAACAGAAAATTTATCATCAACTTTATACTTGTGAAGGATTATAGTATCCGGTTTACCCTTTTGATTTGTAACCGTTATCTGGTTATTCTTTTTATTAAGAATATTCTGCCTGTTGAGTTCGGATAATTTTATTCTAAATTTCTTTTCGAAAGCGGAAAGATTCTCCTTTAAATTCTTATCCTCTGCTAAATAATACACTACACAAGAGAATGATGTAAATGAAACTATTTCAGCACCTGATTTAAAACTAATTCTGAACATATTAACCTTCCGAATATTTTATAAAATATTTTTCTGCCTCATTTAAGATTACAGGAATCATATCTAGCAATTGACTTTCTCTGAATCTTGCTCCCGCTGCATTCGTATGACCACCTCCGCCAAATTCACCAGCTAATTTATTTACAGGAATATTCCCTTTAGATCTAAAACTGACTTTAAAGCCGTTTTTCAATTCAATAAAAAGCATTCCCAACTTCACATCTTCGATAGAAAGGATATTGTTTACAAAATTTTCTGTATCACTCTCAAGAGCATTTAATTCATTAAAATCTTTCTGAGTTATAATCATATAACCTATTTTGTTATAATGAATTAACTTAAGAGAGCTCAAACATCTTCCAAGTAGTTGTAGCTTGCTTAATTTGCTTTCATCATAAAGCTTATCATAAATTTCCGCAGGATTAACTCCTTTGTTCAATAAGTCAGCTGAAATTAAATGGACTTTGGCTGTTGTGCGCTCAAACCTGAATGATCCTGTATCCGTCATTATTGCTGCATAAAGTGGATCAGCAAGTTCTTTTGTAACTTCTACAATGTTTATGTTGGTTATAAAATCATACAGGATATGACCTGTTGCAGCATATTCCACTCCAATGAAACTATGATCAACAAAATTCTCAGGATCTTGATGATGATCAATGCAGATTTTCAGTTGTTTAGAATCTTCAAATCCAGTTCGCATACTTACCAGACGGTCACTCCTGTTAAAATCCAGTGCAACCAGGATTAACATGAGTAGTCAACAAAAAACTTTGGTTTGTAATTATTATGTCTGCGAGAGTTTGAAAATCAATCATTAATAATAAAAGGGGCTTTTAAAAAGCCCCCGATATGAAAAAAATAATTTCAATTATTGTTAATTAACTTCCCAGGTGTTTCCGCCAAACACAACCTTCTCAAGATCTCCTTTTCCTTTTTTCTCAACAATTTTATTTATCTGATCTCTGATTCCTTCATCGTATGTCTGTTTAAAATATTGTCTGAAGACACCAATAGGTGTTGGAAATTCCGGTCTCTCATCAAGATGTGCAAGAATCATTGCATGAATTGGTGTATCAGCAAATTCATCGTGAACCCATAAATCATCTTTGGAATATTTCCCATTCGAAATATCCACAACAACAGGATGAGGACCATCCAGTTTAATTCCTTTATCAAGGTTTTTACCAAATACCATTGGTTTTCCATGTTCAAGTATAAGAACGTGATCGTCTTTAGTAACTTTCTCTGTTAGAATTGAAAAAGCGCCGTCATTAAAAATATTACAGTTTTGGTAAATTTCAAGTAAGGCTAATCCTTTGTGCTTGCCAACTCTCTTGATCATTTCCTGTAAATGTTTTGGATTACGATCAATTGAACGGGCAACAAATGTTGCATCAGAGCCAAGAGCAAGTGATGCAGGATTAAACGGATAATCGACACTTCCAAATGGAGTTGTCTTAGTCACTTTACCTTTTTCAGAAGTTGGCGAATACTGACCTTTAGTTAATCCATAAATTCTGTTATTAAAAAGTAAAACTTTAATATCAACATTTTTTCTGCAAGCATGTATGAAATGATTTCCACCAATACTTAAAAGGTCACCATCACCAGTTGCAACCCAAACGGATAAATCAGGATTTGCGACCTTAACTCCGGATGCAATTATTGGTGCTCTTCCATGAATTCCGTGAAATCCATAAGTATTCATGTAGTATGGAAAACGGCTTGAACATCCGATTCCTGATATCCAAACTATTTTTTCTTTATTTGTTTCAATCAGTTCAGGAAAACTTCTTTGAACCTGTGCGAGAATGGAATAATCTCCACATCCCGGACACCAGCGAACATCCTGATCGCTTGTAAAATCTTTTGCTGTATATTTTTGTGCTACTTCAGCATTATTTGCCATTTCCACCTCCGAGTAATTCGGTTATCTTTGCTAATATATCATTTACTTTAAATGGTAAACCTCTAACGAGATTTAATTGTTCAACAGGAATTAAATATTCACTCCTGATTAAACGAGCGAGCTGCCCAAGATTAATTTCGGGAATTAAAACTTTCTTGAAACTCTTTAGTACAGATTCAGTATTTTTTGGCAACGGGTTAAGATATCTAAGATGAGCCTGAGATACAATCAGTCCATTGTGTCTTGCTTTTATTACTGCATCTTTTATTGTTCCATATGTGCTTCCCCAACCTAGAACCAGAAGTTCTCCCTTTTCTTCACCATCAACTTTAAGATCTGGAATATCATTTACCATCCTTTTTATTTTTTCGGTTCTAAGTTTGACCATTTTATCATGATTTTCCGGATCATAACTAACGTTTCCATAAATGTCAGATTTTTCCAATCCACCAATTCTGTGTTCTAAACCAGGTGTTCCCGGAACTGCCCAGGGTCTGGCTAAATTATTATCTCTAGTATAAGGATGAAAATCCTTTGGATCAGTCTGAAATTTTACAGTTATATCTGGGAGTTCGCTTATATTTGGTATTCTCCAAGGTTCTGATCCATTAGCCAGATATCCATCAGTTAGTAATATTACCGGTGTCATATACTTTAAAGCTAATCTAGCAGCTTCAATCGCCATATAAAAACAATCACGTGGAGTTCTTGCTGCAATTACACAAACAGGAGCTTCACCATTTCTTCCAAACATAGCTTGAAGTAGATCAGCTTGCTCGGTTTTAGTCGGAAGACCTGTACTGGGTCCACCTCTTTGAACATCAATTATAACGAGAGGTAACTCTGTCATTACAGCGAGACCAATTGCTTCAGTCTTCAATGCTAAACCCGGACCGCTTGT
>JARRKF010000451.1:5186-7031 GCA_037388405.1 Ignavibacteriaceae bacterium
TAAGAACTTATATATTGTAAAATCTCCGATGCTGGAGTTATAGGATAAGACCCAAGAAAAAGCGGTAGTCCACTTTTAACCGAAGCTGTTAAAAATCCTAATGCTGTTGCTTCATTACCAGAAATATTTCTATATGTTCCTTTAGGAAGCTTGGCTGGTTCAACTTTGTAACGAGTTGTGAATATTTCAGTCATTTCACCAAAATTATAACCTGCTTGTAAAGCTTTTGTATTCGCTTCAATATATTCTGGCTTTTTACTGAATTTTTCCTTAATCCAGTCCTCAGTATTCTTAAGAGGACGATCATACAACCAATACATCAAACCAAGTGCAAAAAAGTTTTTACATCTTGAAACTTCTTTTGGGCTTAACGGTAATCCTTCTAGTGCATTTGCTGTCAGCGACGTTATTGGGACCTGATAGAGTTCATAGCCGCTTAAGCTTCCATCCTCCTTAGGATTTGCTTGATAATTTGCAAGATTCAGATTCTTTTGATCAAAAGAATCTGAGTTAACGATTATAACACCATCTTTTCGCAGTTCGCCTAAATTTTTCTTCAGAGCAGCTGGATTCATAGCAACTAATACATCGGGCATATCACCCGGTGTGTGGACGTCTTCGCTGCCAAAATGAAGTTGAAATCCGCTAACACCGTAAAGAGTTCCGGCAGGGGCTCTAATTTCAGCAGGGTAATCGGGTAAAGTATTCAAATCATTTCCAATCCATGCAGTTGTATCACTGAATTGAGTTCCGGTAAGCTGCATTCCGTCTCCTGAATCACCTGCAAAACGAACTGTTACATTTGTTAAAACTCTGAAATCTTTTTCTTTAATTTCTGGCATCTTTTATAATTCCTAAAATTTATTTCCTACAACATTAAAGTTACTAAGGAGTATCTGATTAAGCAATGTATTAAACAAAGTATGTTACTCAACATTTGATATTATTTTATAGAATTCTTCAGCATTAACAAATCCGGTAATTCTTTCTTTTTCTTCACCCTGTGAATTTAATATTAACACCGTCGGTACACCAAGTATATTATATTTTTCTCTCAAGGCCTCAACTTCCGGAGAAAGAGATTCCGTCATATTTGCCTTATAAGTCTCAAACTCTTTTGATAATTCTATCACATTTTGATCTGAAAATGTCGCAGCATCCAATTCCTTACAAGGTATGCACCAATCTGCATAAAAATCAATTATAGCACCCTTACCGGAAATTTCAGTTAATGCGTCTTGAGTAAAAGGTTTCCAATCTACAGATTGAGATTGAGAAGGGATTAAGGAATAAATGCCCATAGTTAAAATCAACAGCGAAAATACTATCTTAAATATTTTAAATCCTTTAACTGAGTTTGCAAGTTTCTCAAAGAATAAAAGATAGACGGCTGTTCCTATCATAAACACAGGCAAAATATAACCTCTGAACGATTCAGGTAGTAATGGGAGTAAAAAGTAAAGTGCCATACCTACAAGTATGAAACCAAAAATATGCTTTATTGCATCCATCCACTCTCCAGCTCTTGGAAGTTTTTTAATTTTACCGGAGAAGACAGCAAGAAATAGATAGGGAGTTCCAAGTCCAACAGCGAGTACAAAGAAAAGCAGAAATCCAAAATACGGATCCTGTTTTGTAGCAACATAAGTTACTAATCCAAGAACGAATGGACCAATACAAGGTGCAGCTACAATTCCCATTGTTAAACCCATAAAGAATGCACCGTACATTCCAGCTTTTGCTCCACCAGCTTTATTCACCAACGAATCAGGAAGCTTGCAAACTCAGTTAAAGGATTTAAAATATTTAAGATAGTATTTTCGCTGTTGATTTTAACTATGGGCA
>JARRKF010000452.1:0-3750 GCA_037388405.1 Ignavibacteriaceae bacterium
ACATTGCAATCAATGCAGATGAAATTGCAAGACAGGTTAAATCACCTCGTTCATCAAATATGGTTATGCTTGGTGCAGCTTCGCCTTTTTTAGATATCCCTTATGAAAGCTTAGAAAATGGAATAAGGAAAATCTTCGGCAGAAAAGGGGAGAGGATTGTTAATGTGAATATTGATGCACTGAAGTCAGGAAGAGAATTTGCTTTACAGCATACTCCTGTGGGAAGCATATAAACTGATATTTTAATTTGAAAAAATTATTTTAATCTGATTTTTGTTTCTTTGAAGAAATCTTCTCTGTAAAACTTTGCAATTTCAAATGTCTTGAAATAGCCGATTCGAACTGAATACCAAGTTTTACCACCTAAATTCATTTCAATAATTTCAGCATTATAGCCTAATTGTAATATCTTATTTCGTAATGAATTTGCTTCTCTCGAATCACTTAAGACATCGATTTGGAAACAGAATATCTTTCCATCTGTAAAAATTCCATCTGATATGAAAGTATCCTTTAAAGTATCATAGGTAGTGGTAATGGGATTTATATCCTCCAAACTGCATCCAAACTCATCTACTCTAATTCCTTCTGGTGTATCCGGGCAAAAGTCAAAATCATCATCAATTCCATCATTATCTTTATCCTCGATTTTCCCCAGATAGAAGGAAATTCCTGTAAAACAACTTATAAACCCATCGTTGTTACTTCCTGTTTTTATATCGTCTAAATAATCAGTGTTAGAAAAATTAATATTCGCACCAAGGTTCAAGCTCCACATTTCTGCAAATGGAAATCTTATTCCTGCTTCAAGGGTGTAAAGCATTGCGGATTTTTTATAAACTGAAAATCGATTATTTGGTAGATTAAAACCATATTTATCCTCAGGATTGAAAGTTATATAGCCCAGTCCTGCAGAAATATAAGGCAAGCCTCCACCGAATGCAAAAAATCCTGTATAATAATTATCAGAGACTGGGGGATAATCAATTTCATCTCTGAAAAATTCTCCTTTTATAAATCCGGTGTTGGCAAATAATCGAATTCCAAATTCACTGAAACTTCTGGAAGGGAAGAAATATTCAAGCAATAGTCTGCCTGTTACATTTAACTCTTCAAACTTGTAATCAGACATCGGAATTGTACCCCCCGCTTCGAGAGTAATTCCAAATGCATTGGATAAGGGATGAAAAATTCTTTGGGAATCAGTTTGTGAAAAAATGGAGCCGGAGTAAATCAGAAGAAAAATATAAAACGTTAATAAACACTTCAAAACATTACCGGCTTCATTTTTCTCAGAATGCCACTAATTAATTAATAGATTTAGTTACTCTGTGCTGCTAATTTTTATTTTCCTACAATAGCTTCTATTTCTTTCACGGTCTTCGGAATTGGTTTCGAGCCCAAAACTCTGCAACCGTCATCAGTTATAAGTATATCATCTTCTATTCTAACTCCGCCAAAATCCAGATAGTTTTGAAGCATATCATAATTAATAAATTCCGGGAATTTGTTCTGGGTTTTCCACATATCAATCAATTCAGGAATGAAATAAATGCCGGGTTCTATTGTAAGTACAAAACCTGGCTGAAGTGTTTTTGCCAATCGAAGATAATTTAATCCAAATTGTTCACTTCGCTGAATGCTCTCATCATATCCAACATAATCTTCACCAAGTCCTTCCATATCGTGAACATCCAGTCCAAGCATATGACCAAGGCCGTGCGGGAAGAATAAAGCATGAGCGCCAGCCTCTACCGCTTCTTCAGCATTACCATACATCAATCCTATTTTTATTAATCCTTCAGAAATATCTTTTGCTGCCTGAAGATGAAGGGCTTTATTTGTAACACCGGGCGCCGCAAGTTTAATTGCATTTAATTCTGCATTAAGTACGGTCTCATAAATCTCTTTTTGCTGCTCACTAAATTTACCGCTGACCGGAATTGTTCTGGTAATATCGCTTGCATAATGTTTTAAACCCTCAGCTCCCGAATCATTTACAAGAAGTTTACCTTCTTTTAGTTTGTTATTATAATATGGATTATGAAGTATTTGTCCGTTTATAGAAACTATCGGCTGGAATGATAATCCACTACCAAGTGACATAGCAATTCCTTCAATCATACCAGCTATTTTTCTTTCATCGACTTCTGGTTTCGTCATCTTCATTGCAGACAAATGCATCTTTGCTGCTATATCTACTGCTTCATCAATTTCTTCAATCTCTTCTTTAGATTTAACTGATCTCTGAGCAACTACTGCTTTAATTAATTTTTCCGAAGCGTAATCATTTATTCTTGAAGTTTGTATTCCAATGATCGAAGCAAGCTTTATAATATTTTCAGATCTGTATTGAGGAAGGAAGCGAATCTTCCTGCTCTTTTTTATTGCACCTACAAGTTGTTCAGTGAGCTTCTCTAATTTTGATGCTCTCTTAACACCAACGCTTTCAGCTAATTCATTAACTGTTGGTTGAACACCGGTCCAGACAGAATCCTCAAGACTAAAATCATCGCCGTAAATAGTTTCTAAATTATTGTCAATATCTATGGTGGCAACAAAACCCGGTCTGTCTATTCCAAAGTAATAAAGGAATGAGCTATCCTGCCGGAAAGAGTAATGATTGCCGGCGTAATTTATCGGGCTTTCATCATTACCAAACAATACAATAATTCCGGAATCCAATTTATCTTTTAATATTTTTCTTCGTTCCATATAAATGTTTGCTTCGAACATATTAACTCCTGTTTAGGGGTTGAATTAATTAAGAACTCACTGATTTTATTCTCAATTACTAAGTTAAAAATTTTATGTATCTAAATGTAGCATTTACCTGCTTATAAATCCCAAATAAATATTATATCCATTTTCGAGCCAAAATCATTATTTTTAATGGCTCATTTTGAAAAATTAATTCGCATAAGATTTGTTAAAGAATGATGGATCTCGCATCATCGGGCGGGTGGTGTTCGTTACGACACTTTTAGTAACTCTGTCATTTTCTGACAGTCATTCACAGCAAGCTTCCTATGCAACCAACCCACTTCAAGGTAGTTTTGTTTTCGGTTTGGATGGGGGAATAACTTATCCACAGACAGATTATCAGATAACAAAGGTAAGTTTTTCCACTCGGGGATTTGGAGAATATTACTTTAACACGCACTCAATACACTTGCCGGGGTTTAAGTTAAAAATAGGATATGATCAACTTGCAGGCAAAGATACAAGGGGAACAATCCCATCGCAGGATGGCAGCCGGGAAATACCACCAACATTCAGCACAAACATATTTTCGGTTGGACTGTCAGCCACATATTGTATCTCAATAAATGATGCAGTATTTCCGTATATATCAGGAGGAATAAGTAATCTGTGGTTTGATCCGAAGGATGATCAGGGAAATCCGGCAGAATATAATGCAGCAGGGAATTATGAGAAAAGTACAATAGCATACACATTGGAGATAGGGCTGAAGGTAAAGTTAAGTGATAAAGTAAGTTTAAATTTTTCGGCGAACCCTTATTTTCCCAAGACAGATTATCTGGATGATGTAGCAGCAGCATATACAAAAGATTCATATACAACGATAATGGCGGGAGTAACATTTACACCATTCTTTAGTAGTGATTATGATGGAGATGGAATCACCGGGGAGAATGATTTATGCCCGGATGAAGCAGAAGACTTTGACGGATATCAGGATGAAGACGGATGCCCTGATGTAGATAATGATGGAGACGGAATACTTGA
>JARRKF010000453.1:0-3153 GCA_037388405.1 Ignavibacteriaceae bacterium
CGTTTTTGCTCTCTTCTGCAAGTTTTTCGAGTATCGGGCCAATCATTCTGCAGGGTGCACACCATTCAGCCCAGAAATCAACTAACACCGGTTTATCAAAACTTTTTTCGATTACATCTTTTTGAAAATTTGTTATTTCATGATTCATAGCTTTTAAGTATAAGATAATATGAATAACGTTAATTACTAGGAATTTGATGACGGAATTTTAAATAAGATTCCAATTAAAATAAATTAAAAACTAACTTAGTTATGAAGCTATTTTTGCGAATAATAATCTTTAGATTTTATGATTTTTATGTTTTTCAAATCGTTAACTACAACTTAACTTTACAATCATAGTTTAATTATAAATCAAATTCCTTTTAACTTACTTAATTTTGTAAAAGTATTATTAAAAGTACTAAGCAAATGGAATCAGCTTTAGAACATAAACTACTTAATTCCTATAAGAGTGAAATGATTTCATTTATGAATGCTCATCCTGAATATTTTGAGGAAGCAATTGAATTAGCCGTTTCAGATAAGCAGCCATATTCTTGGAGATCAGCTTATGTATTGTGGAGTGTAATTGAAAAAAATGATAAGAGGATTCAACAGCATATTAAAAAAATTGTTCAAATTGTAAAAAATAAGGACGACGGACATCAACGTGAATTACTTAAAATTCTAATGATGATGGAATTGGATGAGAAGTATGAAGGTGTTCTATTTAATATTTGTATGGATATCTGGGAACAGATAGATAAATCTCCATCAGTAAGAATAAATGCATTAAAAATGATTATTAAAATTGCTAATAAACATCCTGAATTAAGGAAGGAAATTTCTTTTCTTACCCAGGAACATTATCTCGAATCATTATCTCCTGGTGTTAGGCATTCAGTTATTAAACTAATGAAAGAAATAAATTATTAACGAAAAAATTAAAATAGCTTTGACGATATTAGACGAAGATCGAACTAAAAATATCAGCATGATTAATTTTATTAAGAACCATAAGATATTCTGCGTTGATATAATTGGTAATTCAATTCTTGTTAAAGGTGAAAGTGATCGCCGCTGGGTTTACATCAGTTGTAAAGATGAAGAGGAATTGTCAATCCTTAAAAGAATGCTAAATAATAATGATGAAAATTTTGCTTCGATAGATGACTGGATGTTTCCAATTATTACAGAGGGGAAAGAAATCGTTTGGGATTTGTTTATGATCCAATATTATTTACCGGATGATATTCAGCTACCTCCTCAAGAAATCGAATCTGTTTCATTGAATGAGAAGGATGCTCAAATTGTATTCAATAATTCTGAATACAAAGAATACATTTCACCTGAATATGTTAAGGATTGTATTCGGAAAGGGATTAGTGCTGGTATACACGAGAATAATAAATTAGTTTCGTGGGCAATAACCCAGGATGATGGAGCGATTGGCTTTTTACACACTTTGGAAGATTACAGAAGAAAAGGATATGGATACAATATTACGCTCTCAATGATTGAGCAAGTCAGAAATTCCGGTGGTCTTCCATTCGCAAATGTTTTACCGACTAATAAAAGATCAATTAATCTTCTACTAAAATTAGGATTTAAAGAAAGTATTAAGATTCACTGGTTTCAAATAAAGTAAGATTAAAAGAGGATCAATTAAATCATATCAAACACTTCATTTAACTTTTCTAACTATATCTTCAAATGAGAGAATCATATCAAATCTTTTTAGGGAGATGATAGAAAATGAACTAACAGCGATTGTGTCATTCCTTCAAATAAAATCTAAATGTATTCATTTCTTGGTTCTTTATGGAATGAGGTTTAAATTGACAAAGTAATTGGGAAAACTGATGATTTTCAAGTATCAGAAAAAACTAAGGAGAATATTATCAAATGAAGGCAGTAGTCTATTCTAAATATGGTTTACCAGAAGTTCTGCAAATTAGAGAAATAGAAAAACCTATTCCCAAAGAGAATGAAGTTCTGATTAAAGTTCATGCAACTACAGTTACTGCAACTGATTGTGTTTTCAGAAGGGGAGAACCAAAATTTTCAAGATTATTCACAGGATTGACTAAACCTAAAAATCAGGTTTTGGGTAGTGAGTTTGCAGGAGAAGTTGAAGCAATTGGAAGTAAAGTAAATTTGTTTAATAAAGGTGACAAAGTATTTGGAACAACCCCAGGAGCGGGTTCTTACCAGGAATATATTTCTCTCAATGCAGAAAATTTAACTGCTTTACCTTTTCTTCGTGATAAAGGAAAAATTCAGAAAGGAAATGAAGTTTTGATTATTGGTGCATCAGGAAGTGTTGGTTCAGCAGCAGTCCAGCTTTCGCATTATTTTGGTGCAGATGTAACTGGTGTCTGCAGTACTTCAAGTGAAGAATTAGTTAAGTCTATAGGTGCTGATAATGTAATTGATTATACCAAAGAAGACTATACTAAATCCGGTCAAAAGTTTGATATTATCTTTGATGCAGTTGGAAAGTCTACTTTTTCGGATTGCAAGAATTTACTCAGTCCAAATGGAAAATTCCTAGAAGCTGGAATTACATTAAAAGTTTTTCCTTCAGTAATATCTACTTCAATCTTTGGTTCTAAAAAAGCTTTGATAATGGCAACAGGATTACGTCCACCTGCAGAAAGAAGTAAAGATCTCAATCTCATCAGAGAACTTATCGAAGAGAATAAAATCAAACCAGTAATCGATAAAACTTTTCAGTTTGAACAAATTGTTGAAGCTCATAGATACGTAGATAAAGGACATAAAAAAGGAAATGTTGTAATATTAATTGGTCAATAAAAATATTTCGTCAGCACAGTTATTTTATTTAGGTTCTTATGGTTTGTTAACGATTCTTTCATAACGACCCAAGATTCCGTGTTAAGCACGGAATGAAAAACATTTATCTACTCAGTAGTAAATAGTAAAATGATGTTGATAGAAAATAACTAATGCGTTTGAGTCCATTTTTATTATCAGAAAGTTGCCAGCAGTAATTAACAATCTTTCTGAATTTCGGAAACATCGAAATGATTTCTTCAACATCCTTTGAATATTTTGACTTTCTCTTTGCAACAAATTTCTGAAAAAGTTTCATTGCCAATGGTGCTAAAAGAACATACCATAAAAATGTAATTGCCATGGCTCTAATTA
>JARRKF010000454.1:0-4367 GCA_037388405.1 Ignavibacteriaceae bacterium
ACTAATCCTAATAGAATCTTTATGATTAGTAGAACAACATCAAAATACCCAGCTTTCACTACAGCAATATTGAGCAGTAAAAGTATTCCGCCGAGAGGTATTGGAAGTGTAATCTGAAAAAACAATATTTTCTGCAGTTTGCTTACTAACTCAACATCCTTAACTAATTTTCTCGAACTTATTTCCATAACTTTAATTTCGATATCAACGGTGATTAATAAAAAACACGAACCGTGCCATTTCTGATATACTTAAAAACGCTGTTTTAACACCCCATTAAATGATTCATATAAATCTTACGAAGTAAATACGTGTTATTTTATTCCCAATAGTTTATTAAACTTGCTAAACTTATTTGTTCCTAATATTATTTCCCTGTTAACCAAAATTCATTTTTTGAAAATGACATTATGGTCATATATTACTTAATATGAGTTGATTCTTTCCTCAACATTTCCGAATTTCGGAGTGTAATTAAAATCCACAAAAGTTAACCCCGCCAAAAGCGGGGTATTTTTTCCGCAGATGGCAAAATCTAAAAAAACAAATAACAACGGTAACGGTTTCGATAATCAGAACTCTGCAGATGTTAAGCCGCCGGCAGTGCCTGAGATAGAAGCGTCTGTTCTCGGTGCAATGATGATTGAGAAAGAAGCTGTCCCCAAAGCATTGGAAATGCTTGCACCGGAAAGCTTTTATGTAAAAGCACACAGATTAATTTTTGAAGCTATGATTTCTCTCTTCGATTCTGATGAGCCGATTGACACAGTTACTCTTTACGAAGAATTAAAAAAACGTGGTGAACTTGAAGAAGTTGGAGGCGCAGTTTATTTAAGTAAACTTTCGCAGAACATTCCTTCCGCTGCAAACATTGAGTATCACGCAAAAATAATTCTTGAAAAACAGATTTTACGTGGACTGATAACAAGTGCTCACGAAATAGCAAAAAATGCTTATGAAGGTTCAGCCGATGCGTTCGAGATTCTTGATGAAGCGGAGAGGAAAATTTTTGAAATAACGGAAAGCCATCTCTCAAAATCTTATCAGGGAATGGATAGAGCAGTTAGAGATGCGATGGAGTATATAGAGACAATCCATTCAACAACCCAGCAAAGATTTTCTGTTCCAACCGGTTTTTATGAGCTTGATGAAATTTTAGGCGGACTTCAAAAATCTGATTTAATAATTCTCGCAGCACGTCCTTCAATTGGCAAAACAGCTTTAGCTTTATCAATTGCTCGTAATGCAGCAATAGATCATCAGGTTCCTGTAGGAATATTCAGTCTTGAAATGGCAACGATGCAGCTAATCATCAGAATGATTTGTGCTGAGGCGAGAATTAATGCTCATCTTGTTAGAACAGGAAAGCTTCCTCATTCAGAGGGACCAAAGCTAAGCAAGACAGTTCACAAGTTAACAGATGCACCAATTTTTGTTGATGATACGCCTGCTTCAACTGTTCTTGAAATAAGAGCAAAGGCAAGAAGATTGAAAGCTGAAAAAGGAATTGGTCTAATAATTATTGATTACCTTCAATTAATGACAGGGCCGGCAAAAGCCGAGTCACGCGAAAGAGAAATTTCACATATTTCACGTTCACTAAAATCTTTAGCTAAAGAATTAAACATTCCCGTAATGGCACTAGCTCAGTTAAATAGAGCGGTTGAAGCAAGATCAGATAAACGACCTCAGCTTGCAGATCTGAGAGAATCTGGTTCTATTGAACAAGATGCAGATGTTGTAATGTTCCTGAACAGACCCGAATATTATGGTATGGAAAAAGATACTGATGGAGAATCTTGGGAAGGTGTTGCTGAAGTAATCGTCGGGAAGCAAAGAAATGGTCCAACAGGAAGTGTCAAACTTGCTTTTGTAAAAGAATATGCACGATTCGAAAATCTGGCTCACGCTCGTCAGATTGAAGAGTTCGCTTCACTTCCTTCCGATGAAGATATCATCTAAAATTTCGGATTGCGAATTGCGAATTTCGGATTTAAAAAAATGGAATTGGTTTACTTATTCAATCCTGATTCCTTTTCTCTTCGTAATCTCAAATAATTTATCTGCTCAGGTTTTTTCTGAAAAGGATGTTGAGGTTTGTAATTCAAAATTTCAATTGGCTGTTAATAAAAATCTTGGAGAGAAACCAATTGGAAGTGTGATTGGAGAAATTGGAAAAAGTTTTATCGGAACTGATTACCTTGTAATAAATCTCACAGGACTGGACTGCACAACATTTCTCGAAAATGCTCTTGTTCTTGCCCGATGTATAAAAAAAGGGAAAACCACTTTCGAAGATTATCAAAAAGAGCTTCAGTTCATTCGTTACAGAGATGGAAAGATTGATGAATACCCATCAAGACTTCACTACTTTTCAGATTGGATTTACGATAATGTAAAAAAAGGAGTTGTTGAAGATGTTACAAAAGATATTGGCGGAGAAAAGATAAAGTTCAAAATTAATTTTATGTCAACTCATCCTGAAAGCTACAAGCAGTTAGAAGAGAATCCCGATTTTATTCCCATCATTAAGAAACAGGAAAAGGAAATTAACTGCAGGGAATATTATTATATTCCAAAAGAAGAACTGAAATCGAAAGAAGAACAGATTCAAAATGGTGATTTATTGGCAATCACTACTTCTGTTGAAGGATTAGATATTGGTCATACCGGAATTGCAGTAAAAATGGACGACGGTAGGATTCACATGCTTCACGCACCCACAGAAAATACTAAGGTGCAAATTAGTGAAGAACCACTCGCAGATTATTTGATGAAATATAAAAGGCATTCGGGTGTGATTGTATTAAGAGCTTTGGAACCGATCAACTAATTCTTTATCAAACTTTTCAAGATCTTCAAATTTTCTAAATCTTCCAGTTGCTCTTTTCCTTTTGGTGTTTCTAAAATCTTCGGAATTTTTATCAGTCTCTTGTCATTCATAATATTTTTAAATCCTTCAAGACCGATAAAGCCTTTTCCAATATGTTCGTGCCTGTCAACTTTGCTACCCAGAGGTTTTTTACTGTCATTCATATGAAAACATTTTAGTCTTTCTAATCCAATTGTTTCATCAAAATCTTTGATAACATCATTAAAAGATTTTGGATTTTTGATGTCATATCCAGCGGCGAAAATATGAGCAGTGTCAATACAGACAGTCATTCGTTCTTTAGCTTCCACAAGATCAATTATTTTTCTTAGCTGTTCAAATTTATAGCCAATAGTAGTTCCCTGACCTGCAGTTGTTTCCAGCATAGAACTGACATCGTAATTCTTTGTTTTTTCGTGTGCGATATTCAAAGATTCTGCTATTCTTTTTATTCCATCTTCCTCACCTGAACCAAGATGAGCACCGGGATGAAAATTTAAATGGGAAATGCCAAGTAATTCACATCTTTCAAGCTCATCTAAAAATGCCTTTAGTGATTTTTCAATAATTGTCTTTTTTGTTGCACAAAGATTGATTAGGTATGAATCGTGTGCAACTACAAATTTAATATTTGATTTTTGAAGTTTTGATTTGAATGCACTAATCTCTTTTTCATCGAGCTTTTTTTGAAACCATCGGTTATTATTTTTAGTGAAGATCTGCATCGCAGTAAATCCTAAACTTTCGGCCAGCTCAACTGACTTTGAAACTCCCCCCGCTATCGAAGTATGTGCACCTAATAATTGGTTCATTGAATTCGTGAATTTGTGGCTAATATCTCTAAAATATTTTCCTGAATTGTTCTTGGTTTAATTCCGAGTGACTGAAGTTTATCAGTATTCAGTGAAACGTCTTCGACTTTAGGATAATTCGGTATTTCATCTGAAGAAATTTTTTGAATTAATTTTTTATCAAGTTCCGCAAGAGAACAAAGAATTTCTCCAAGCTCAAATCGCGATACTCTCTCTAATCCTCCAACATTGATTACTTCTCCCTTTATTTCGGTTGAAGCTAACTCAACAATTATTTGGGAAGCATCATTAAGTGAAACAGGAGTTCGAAATTGATCAATAAAAAGTTTAGTTGTTTTTTTATTCATCAAATCATCAAACATATTTTGGAAATGACACCTTGAATGGTTTAACCCGAAACCATAGAGTAATGAAGTTCTTAATATCAGATAATTATCGGTTGATCCTTTTACTTTTTGTTCTCCCATCAGTTTTGTCTCAGCGTAAAGTGTCGCCGGAATTAATTTTGCGTCTTCTTTTAAAAATGATCCTCTATATCCAGCATATACTAAATCCGTAGAGATGTAAATAATTCTCGATTTATGTTTTTCACAAAGCTCGGCAATATTTTTAGTCGCTGTCACATTAGTTTCAACATAATCTTTCGCCGTCTGGTTTTCATACGGAACCGGATTAGTAATTAC
>JARRKF010000455.1:0-4031 GCA_037388405.1 Ignavibacteriaceae bacterium
CTTTCATTTATTGGTGGAAGAACTAAAAATGATGTGATAACTTACAAACTTCAAAATGTTAAAGAAGCTTCTGAAGACGGATCGGTAGGATTTAGAGGAAACGTAGTTCAGCTTCTCGAAGAAAATATTACAACTTTAAAATCAAAAAAGATAAAAATATTTGCTTGTGGTCCTACCGCGATGTTAAAGTCTTTAAAAGCATTTTGTTTAAAAAATGATTTCGAGTGTGAAGTTTCCACGGAATGTGCAATGGCATGTGGTTTTGGTATCTGTCAGGGATGCCCAATTGAATCAACAGAAGATAATGACAAATATTTACTTGTCTGTAAAGATGGACCGGTTTTCAATATAAGAGATGTTGTGATATGAGCAAGATTGATCTTTCAGTAAATATCGGTTCACTAAAACTTCGAAACCCGATTTTGCTTGCATCGGGAACTGTTGGTTATGGTAATGAAATTTCTGAGTTTACAGATTTAAATAAACTTGGTGGAATTGTTACAAAGTCGCTAAGCTTAAAACCGAGGAAAGGAAATCCACCGCAAAGAATTGTTGAAACTCCTGCCGGAATGTTAAATGCAATCGGACTAGCAAACGTTGGTGTTGAAGTATTCTTGAAAGAAAAAATTCCGTTCTTAAAAAAGTTTGATGTCCCACTTATTTGTAATATAGCCGCAAGCACAGTCGAGGAATATGTTGAGTGTACCAGAATACTTACCGAAGAAGAAACTATAAAAGCCTTCGAGATAAATGTATCCTGCCCGAACGTAAGAGAAGGTGGATTACTTTTTGGGAATGATTTATCATCAGTGGCAAGAATTACGGAAAAGGTAAGATCTGCAACAATTAAACCTATTATTATTAAGCTTTCTCCCAATGTTTCTTATATTGCTCCTTTTGCAAAAGCTGCAAAAGAGAATGGTGCAGATGCCGTATCTGCAATCAATACTCTTGTTGGAACCGCATTTAACATTAACACGCGAAAACCAAAAATTAATAATATTACTGGTGGGTTGTCAGGTCCGGCAATAAAACCAGTTGCATTGGCAAAAGTTTTTGAGATTTCCCGCGAAGTTAATATACCGATTATTGGCATTGGTGGTATAATGGATTGGAAAGATGTAATTGAATTTATGATTGCAGGTTCAACTGCTATAGAAATTGGTACGCTTAATTTTATAGATCCTACAGCTCCGGGAAAAATACTTAAGCAACTTGAAGAATACTGCGAAAAAATGTCTATTGAAAAAATTTCCTCACTTACTGCATCTTATGCTCTCTAAATAAATGGATGTGGAAAGCTCACTAAAAAAACTCTTCGCTCTTCACACCTTTGGTGTTAAACTTGGACTAGAGAACATTACAAAATTTCTTGACTATTTAGGAAATCCGCAGAAGCAATTAAAAACAATTTATGTTGCAGGCTCAAATGGAAAGGGAAGCACATCATCTTTTATAGCAAGCATGCTACAGGAAAATGGTTACAAGGTTGGATTGTACACTTCACCACATTTTGTTAAGTTTAATGAACGTATCGTTATTAACGGTAAGCAGATTAATGATGAATACATTGCATCGTTTATTTCAGATTATGAGAAATACATTGATGAGCATCAGCTTACATTCTTCGAAGTAACTACAGCAATGGCATTCAAATATTTTCTGGAAATGAAAACTGATTACTGTGTAATTGAAACTGGTCTTGGAGGCAGATTAGATGCAACCAATGTATTAAATCCCCTAGCAGTTGTTATAACAACCATCAGTCTTGAACATACAAATGTTTTGGGCAATACCATTGAACAAATAGCATCAGAAAAAGTAGCAATAATAAAAAATGGTGTGAATGTTTTTACCGGGATGTTAAATAAAAAGGCTGAAGAAGTAATCGAGAGAAAATGTAAAGATTTAAACGGTCAATTATATCCTTTAAAGAATTTTATTAAAACTGATGAAAAGTATTTGCAACTTACAATTTCAGATGATTTTAAATTGGATATTGATCCACCTTTAAGAGGTAATTATCAAAAACAGAATGCTGCTTTAGCTGCTTTATCAATTGCAAAAACATTTTCTGAAATCAAAAAAGAAAAATTGACAAAAGGCATCTCAAATGTTTCTATTAATACTGGCATTCAGGGCAGGTACGAATATTACAACAGAAAACCGGATATAATTTTTGATTCGGTCTAATAAAAGGAGCCTCTTGACATTTAAGATTTTAAGGATTATGTTTCGGTGAGCCGCAAAAACCTATCAAGAAATAAACAAATTTTGCAATCAAATAGATAATTCCCCGGATTTAAAGGCTGGTAAAACCAGTTAAAAGTTTATGTAAAATAGTTATACCTTCAAATTGAAAACAACAACTCAGGACTAATTATTATGCCAATGGATATATCCGAACTCAAATCAAAGAAGATCGTTGAACTAAATGAAATAGCAAAGGAACTCAATATTCCCGGCTACAGCGACCTTCGTAAACAAGAACTAATTTTCAAAATTCTAGAAGCTCAAACATCCAAGGATGGTCTTACTTTTTCAAAAGGTGTACTCGAAGTTCTTCCTGATGGATATGGATTTCTCAGATCTTCCGATTACAATTATCTTCCTTCACCGGATGATATTTATGTTTCACCGTCTCAAATTAAAAAGTTTAGTCTGCGAACAGGAGATTTTGTAAGTGGTCAGGTTCGTCCACCAAAGGAAGGGGAGAGATTTTTTGCTTTACTAAGAGTCGAAGCAGTAAATGGATTGGCTCCGGAAAATATTCGAGAAAGAACCTTGTTCGATAATCTTGTCCCTGTTTATCCAACTAAAAAAATAAATCTAGAATCTGCCCCGGGTGAATATTCAATGAGAGTAATGGATATGCTCGCACCCATTGGTAAAGGACAGAGAGGTTTAATTGTATCTCCTCCAAAAAGTGGAAAAACAGTATTACTCCAGAAAATTGCAAATTCAATAACAAGAAATCATCCTGAGATAAAACTCATTGTATTACTGATTGATGAAAGACCTGAAGAAGTTACAGATATGGAACGTTCAGTTCAGGGTGAAGTAATCAGTTCAACATTTGATGAACCTGCAGACAGACACGTTCAGGTCGCAGATATGGTTATTGAAAAGGCGAAACGAATGGTTGAAGCAAATGAACATGTTGTGATTTTATTAGATAGTATTACGCGGTTAGCTCGCGCACATAATATTGTTGTTCCTCATAGCGGAAGAATTCTTTCAGGTGGTGTAGATTCAAATGCACTTCACAAACCAAAGCGATTCTTCGGTGCTGCAAGAAACACTGAAGATGGCGGAAGCTTAACGATTATTGCAACAGCATTAATTGATACCGGAAGCAGAATGGATGATGTTATCTTTGAAGAATTCAAGGGGACAGGTAATATGGAACTTGTTTTAAATCGTGATTTAAGTGATAGAAGAATCTTTCCTGCGATTGATGTAAATCGTTCAGGAACCAGGAGAGAAGACTTATTAATGAAAGAAGATGATTTAGGCAAGATCTGGATTCTTAGAAAAATATTAAGTGATTTTAGTCCTGTTGAAGCTATGGAATTCCTGCTGGATAAAATTAGAGGGACAAAGAATAATAAGGACTTCCTGAATAATATGAATAACTAATAATTATTTAGTTATTATTTATTCTCCTAATTACCTTGATTATAACTTTTTAATAAAGGAATTTGCATCGTAAAAAGTATCAATGTGAAAAAATACTTAATTATTTTTCTTCTTTCTTTTGTTTCTGTTTTTGGGCAGCCCAATCATAAACGTCCTGAATTTTTTCAAAAGCATCCCTTTGAATCTGAAATTGTATCTATCCCAGCTAATGACGGCTTGTATTCTGTATACTTTACTTTCAGAATGCCTTATAGATTTCTTGTCTTCGAGAGAGAAGATGACAGCTTTAGTGCTGACTTTCGAGTAACAGTAGAAATTCTGGATGAGGATGAAAATTTAGTCAAAAGAGATATAAAAGATAATAACATCTCCGTTAATGATTTTAATGAAAC
>JARRKF010000456.1:0-5290 GCA_037388405.1 Ignavibacteriaceae bacterium
CCTTTTGCAAGAACACTTTTTGAAATTTTATCAGGATTTTCTAAAACTTCTTTGTGAGAATTACTTGAACCGATAGTTGAGACTATTCCTTCACCTACTCTAGCAAGCACGGTTGCTTCACCTGCACCTCCAACCAATCTGTCAATGTTGGCTCTTACAGTTACCCTTGCGATGGCTTTTAACTGAATTCCATCTTTTGCAACCGCAGCAACCAGAGGTGTTTCAATTACCTTAGGAAGGACAGACATGCTAACTGCTTCAAATACATCTCTTCCTGCAAGATCAATTGCAGCTGCACGCTCGAATGGAAGCTGAATGTTTGCTTTGTCTGCAGAAATTAATGCTGCCACAACTTTTTTAACATTTCCACCTGCGAGGTAGTGCGCTTCCAGCATTCCCATCTGCATAGTTAAACCAGCTTTGGTTGCATTTATCATACTGTCAACAATTATACTTGGTGGAACTCTTCTAAGTCTCATTCCAACCAAATCGCGGAAAATTCTTATTTTTACCCCAGATGAGATTGCAGCTATATACAATCTTATCGGAACGAAATATAAGATCAGTATGATAAAAAGAAATATTATTATTATTATTACTAAGGAAAGACCTGTTAATGCTTCCATTTTTGACTCCAAACTGTTAAATCATTTACAATGTTAATATAGTTCTTTCATAAACAAAATTCGTTATTGCAGAATTCAAAAATTCCGGCAAGTTTGTCACATAAATTGTCTTCAAAGTACATACTCTGACTCTATGTCTAAATATTTACAATCAGGTAAAATCCATTATCAATATTGATAAAGTTTACCTTCGATAATAAGTCATAAAATAACTTTCTGATGGTACTGGTTGGCATCTATTTTGTCCCATATTATTTAATTGGCTTAAATAATACATTGTAATCATTGGTTTTTATAAATAATATTGCATTGGAATTAATTCTTAACTTGAAATAATATTAAATAATATGTTTATATTAGTTGAACTTTAAGTCGCAAAAAATGGTTAAATAGCTTAAATAAAGAGGTAAAATAAAAGATGGATGGAAATTTTTCAGATAGATTGCAAGATGTGATCAGGTTAAGCCGCGAAGAAGCTTTAAGGCTGGGCCATGACTATATAGGTACAGAACATCTACTTCTTGGAATTATTAGAGAAGGGCAGGGTGTTGCCGTTAAAATTTTGCGAAATCTTGATTGTGATTTGATGAAATTGAAAAAGGCAATTGAGGATACTGTAAGAACGTCTGGGGGTACTTTAACTATTGGCAACATTCCACTTACAAAACAAGCCGAAAAAGTTTTAAAGATAACACAAATAGAATCTAAAATTTATAAAGCTGATGTAATTGGAACTGAACATTTACTACTATCGCTGTTAAGAGATGAAGACAATATTGCCACACAAATTCTACATCAGTTTAATGTAACTTACGATAGTGCTCGTTCCGAGTTGAATTCTATGTTAAGCAATAGAGGAAGTAAAGATTTCGGGGGACAAACCAAATCGGTTCCACCGGATAGAAAAATTGAGAAAACTAAAACTCCTGTGCTTGATAATTTCGGCAGAGATTTAACAAAGCTCGCACAAGAAGATAAGCTTGATCCTGTTGTTGGAAGAGAAAAAGAAATTGAAAGAGTTGCACAGATATTAAGTAGAAGAAAAAAGAACAATCCCGTACTTATTGGTGAACCCGGTGTTGGAAAAACTGCTATTGCAGAAGGTTTAGCACTCCGTATTGTCCAAAAGAAAGTGCCAAGAATATTACAGGAAAAGAGAGTTGTAACTTTAGATCTTGCAGGACTTGTTGCTGGTACAAAATACCGCGGTCAGTTTGAAGAAAGAATGAAAGCTTTAATGAACGAGCTTGAAAAAAGTACCGCGGTCAATTTGAAGAAAGAATGAAAGCTTTAATGAATGAGCTTGAAAAAGCAAAAGATGTAATTCTTTTTATTGATGAATTGCATACAATAGTTGGCGCAGGTGGAGCTTCAGGATCACTTGACGCTTCTAATATGTTTAAACCTGCACTCTCACGCGGAGATATTCAATGTATTGGCGCTACAACTTTGGATGAATACAGAAAGTTTGTAGAAACCGATGGAGCTTTAGACAGAAGGTTCCAGAAAGTAATGGTCGATCCTCCAAATTATGATGAAACAAAACAAATTTTAGATAAAATTAAATTCAAGTATGAAGAACATCATCACGTTAGATACTCTGACGATGCAATAAACTCAGCGGTAAAGTTAAGTAACAGGTATATAACCGACAGGCATCTGCCAGATAAAGCAATCGATGTTCTTGATGAAGCAGGTTCAAGAGTTCATATGGGTAACTTTGAAGTGCCGGAAGAAATTCTTGATCTTGAGGATGAAATAGAGCAGGTTCGAAGAGAAAAAGCTGCAGTTGTAAAGAGACAGGATTACGAAGAAGCGGCAAGATTAAGAGACAAAGAAAGAAATCTTCAGGCTGATTTAGAATCAGCAAAAAGAGAATGGGATGCTAAAACCAGAGATATCGTTCATGATGTAACGGAAGAAGATATCGCAACAGTAGTTGCTATGATGACAGGAATCCCGGTTAATCGTATTGCACAAACTGAATCCGAGAAACTTCTTAAGATGGAACATTCACTGAAGCAATATATTGTTGGGCAGGATGAAGCCATCACTAAGCTAACAAAAGCGATTAGAAGAACTCGTGCAGGATTAAAAAATCCAAACAGACCAATTGGCAGTTTTATATTCTTAGGTCCAACCGGTGTTGGAAAAACAGAATTATGCAAAGCTTTGGCGAGATATCTTTTTGATTCTGAAGATTCACTTGTGAGAATTGATATGAGTGAATATATGGAGAAGTTTTCTCTTTCAAGACTTGTTGGTGCTCCTCCCGGATACGTTGGCTATGAAGAAGGAGGACAGCTCACCGAGAAAGTAAGAAGGAAACCGTATTCAGTTGTTCTGTTTGATGAAATTGAAAAAGCTCATCCGGATATTTTCAGTATTCTTTTACAAGTTCTGGATGATGGAATATTAACTGATAGTCTTGGCAGAAAAGTAGATTTCAGGAACACAATTATTATAATGACATCTAAGATNNNNATATTGGTACGAAAGATATAAAAGATATTCATTCGTTTGGTTTTGGTGATGCAGATCAAAAGGGACATTATGATAAGATGAAGGATACCGTTGAGGATGCTATGAAGAAACTTTTCAATCCTGAATTTCTTAACAGGATTGACGATACAATTGTCTTCAGACATTTGAATAAAGAAGATATTATGGAGATCATTACTATAGAAATAAAAGATCTTTACAAAAATCTTGAAGAGAATAAAATGGATCTTATTCTCGATCAATCTGCTAAAGAGTTTCTGGTTGAAAAAGGATTTGATGAAAAGTACGGTGCAAGACCACTTAGAAGAGCGATTCAAAAATATGTTGAAGATCCGTTAGCTGAAGAAATACTTAGAGGATCGTTCAAAGAAGGAACAAGAATAGTAGCTAAACATGTGGAAGGTGCTGATGATCTAGTGTTTTATGATGAGGCAGCCGAGTTATCGGATCCCGGGGCTGAAACCAGTAAATCGTCGGGACAAGTAGAGAATTAGGAAATGATTTTATTATTATTTTTTCAAAAGCGCATCTTGATGATGCGCTTTTTTATTTGTATATAATATTAAGATTAAGAAACGAAAGGAGAAAAAAATGACATTATTGAAAAAGGAAGAAATTAAAGATGCATTATCATCTTTAAATGGCTGGAATAATGGAGAAAAAGAAATTACAAAGCAATTCGAATTGAAAGACTTTAAAGGTGCGCTTTCATTTATTAATAAGATTGGCGAAAAAGCTGAAGAAATGGATCATCACCCGGATATATTTCTTCATTCCTGGAATAAAGTGAAAGTTACAATCTCAACTCATAGTGAGGATGGGATAACAAAAAAAGATATTCAACTAGCGGAGAAAATTCAAAAACTTGTTTAAAGTTAATATATGACTGAAACAGAAATCCTAAGCATCTTCAAAAAAACTGAAGCGCTTCTAACAGGTCATTTTCTTCTAACTTCAGGAAGACACAGCGACAGATATTTTCAGTGTGCAAAGGTTCTTCAGTATCCTGAGTACACTGAAAAACTGTGTAAAATGATTTCTGATAATTTTAAAGATATAGAAATCGATACCGTAATAGCACCGGCAATCGGTGGATTAGTTGTTGGCCAGGAAGTTGCACGTCAATTGAATAAAAGATTTATTTTTGCCGAAAGAGAAGATAAAAAACTTTCTTTACGTCGAGGGTTTATTCTTGATGAAAATGAAAAAGTTTTGGTCTGCGAAGATGTTGTTACAACCGGGGGATCGGTGTTTGAAGTCATTGATATCGTAAAAAATAATAAAGCAAATGTAGTTGGTGTTGGATTTATTGTTGATAGAAGTAACGGAAAAGTAAATTTTGGATATCCGCAATTCAGCACACTCAAAATGGAGGTGGTTTCTTACCAGCCCGATGAATGTCCGCTTTGCAGAGAAGATATCGAGCTTGTAAAACCAGGATCGAGAAAAGTAAAATAATCGAATCGTTAATGTCGTACTGAGCTTGTCGAAGTGTGACTTAGCACAAAATCACTATAACTCTCTCATTCAAAAATCCTATCTTTGTATAATCATTTTAATTAGGTATTTAAGGAGCGCTAATGAAATATGTTTTATTTTCTCTTCTATTAATTTCGATATCCTACTCGCAAATTAACTTTGATGATTATTTTGAAAATAAGACTCTTCGTTTGGATTATTTTCATACAGGAGACAGCCTGAATGATTTCTATTCATTTGATGAATTAATCGAGGAGCCGTATTGGGGAGGATCTAAAGTTAATTTGGTAGACGGATTCAATTATGGAAAATACAGATTTGAGGTAGTTGATAAAGAAACTAATAATTTAATTTACTCTCGCGGATACTCCACTCTTTTCAGTGAATGGCAAACAGTTGAAGAAGCAAAACATACCGAAAAATCTTTTAATGAAACCGTCGTTTTTCCATTCCCTAAAAAACCTGTCATAGTAAAGTTTTATGAACATAATAGAAAAAATGATTTGATGCTAAAGTTTGAATATTCGGTTGATCCAGAAAATTATTTTATTAAAAAAGAAAGAACCGCAGAATATAAAAACTTTGAAGTCTGGTATTCAGGCGATCCGTCAGTTGAAGTGGATATTGTTATTATTCCGGAAGGTTACACTAAGGAGCAAATGGAAACTTTTAAAGAAGATTGC
>JARRKF010000457.1:0-2872 GCA_037388405.1 Ignavibacteriaceae bacterium
TTTGAAAATTAACAAACTAATTAAAGAATATCAATTTCCAATTAGCAACTAAAATGAAAAACCCCAGAAAAATTTCCAGGGTTTTTAGTGACCCCAAGGGGATTCGAACCCCTATTACCGCCGTGAAAGGGCGAGGTCCTAACCATTAGACGATGGGGCCAATTTTAATTCAAAATTTATAATGAATAATTTATAATTATTTTGGGTGAGCGATGGGATTTGAACCCACGACCCTCAGGGCCACAACCTGATGCTCTAACCAACTGAGCTACGCTCACCATGGGATCGTACGCCCGAGTGGACTCTCCCAAAGGGATTCCTTCGGAAGAACCACTAACCCTCAATTCCAATAAAGAATTATTTCAAAATTAGAATCTTAAAAGTCAGGCACGATAAATACTGTAAGAACAAATAAAACCATTAAGCTTTAAAGCTGTACGCCCGAGTGGACTCGAACCACTAACCCTCAGCTTAGAAGGCTGATGCTCTATCCGGTTGAGCTACGGGCGCTCAAACTACTTCGAAAGAACAATTTCAAATAAATTTTAATAGTCGGGGCGGCAGGATTCCTCCAAAGGAGTCCCTTTGGGAGAACCTGCGACCTTTTATAAAAATTAGATAATAATAATTTTTATATCTGCAATAAAGTCGGGGCGGCAGGATTCGAACCTGCGACCTCCTGCTCCCAAAGCAGGCGCGATAACCGGACTACGCTACGCCCCGTATCAATCATTTATTAACAAAAATAATCTTGAGTAAATTTAGTTTGAAAATAACACTCACTTAAGATTGTAATGTACTTTTCCTGGTTTATCGCAAAAAACTTTATTGTCTCAAGAAAGGACTCAAGGTTCATTAGCCTGATATCTGTGATCTCTATTCTTGGAATTGCTCTCGGTGTAGCAACCCTTATTATAGCAATAAGTATTCTTAAAGGATTTGAACAAACTATAACTAATAAGATTGTTGACTTCGATTCTCATATAAAAATTACTTCGTATCACAACATACTTCCTGATTATCATAAAACATTACCTTTTTTAGAAAATCACCTTAAAGAGTATAATGCTGTCATAACTCCCTTTGCCGCTAAAATTGTTATAGTTAGTTATAAGAAGAAAAAGGAAGGAATAAGTTTAATCGGGATTGATTCAAAAAGTGAGAAACCATCTTTGGTAAAAAACATTGTTGCTGGAGAATATAATTTATCAGATGATGGAATAATAATAGGTAAAAAATTAGCTGATAAATTGTTTGTAAAAACTGGTGATAAAATTACTGTCTTTGCTCTTAGAAATGATCAGATTCCTTCACCGGAAAACTTACCAGAAATTAAAAAATTTGTTGTGAACGGAATTTTTGAAAGTGGAATGACAGAGTACGATGATAACTATGCTTACATTTCATTAGTGAACGCACAGAATCTCTATGATATTGGTGATAATATTACCGGCTATAATATTAAGCTTGGTGATATTTCTAAGATTGATAGCTTAACAATGTTTTTAGCAAAAAGTTTACGATATCCTTTTTCTGTAAGATCGATTTACCAGATACATAGAAATATTTTCACCTGGATTGAATTACAGAAAAAGCCAATACCGATTGTGCTGGCATTAATAATCTTAGTTGCAGTATTTAATATTGTTGGAACTTTATTAATGATTGTTCTGGAGAAAACAAATGCTATTGGAGTATTAAAGTCGCTAGGTTCAAAGAGAAAACAAATTGTTGGTGTCTTTTTAATTCATGGGGCTGTTTTAGGAATATTAGGAATTGTAGTTGGCTGCATTCTTGCTTATTTACTTATGTTTATACAGATGCAATTTAATGTAATAACTCTTCCCTCTTCAGTTTATTTTATGTCAAGAGTACCATTTCTTATCACTTATGATACTTTTATATTAATTTCAGTAATCACTTTTATTCTTTGCATTGTTGTTTCAATCATTCCAAGTTATATCGCTTCAAGAATAAATCCGGTAAATGCTTTGAGGTTCAGCTGATGAATTTTGAGTCTTTCATTGCAAAAAGATATTTACTTTCAAAGCATAAAATTAATTTTATCACCATTATTTCAATTATTTCTATTGCTGGAATCACGATTGGTGTAGCAGCATTGATTGTAGTATTATCAGTATTTAATGGTTTTGGAAGTTTGGTAACAGACTATCTGATGAATCTGGATCCGCATGTAAGAGTAACAGCAATTTCAGAGGAAGGCGAAAAAAATATAAAAAGCATCGAAGATATTCTAGAAAATCAAAATGAGATTAAAGCATTCTCTCCATTTGTTGAAGGAAAAGTACTAGCGTACAACAAAGGGATAACTCAAGTTGTAAATCTTAAAGGTATTGAAGAAGATGCAGTTCATTCAGTTTACAAGCTTGATGAAAGCACAATTTATGGAAATGATAGTCTGTTTAATCCTAGATCACCTAAAGTTGTAATTGGATTGCAACTGGCTGATAGACTAATGACGCTCACCAATGATTCTCTCACTCTTATTTCTCCAACAGATATTGAACAATCTTTAGCGCAATTATCGTTACCGCTCTCAAAAAAAGTTACAGTGACAGGTATCTTCAGCTCAAAAAATAATGAGTATGACGAAGGATATATTTTCTGCGATCTAAAAGTGACTCAATATTTATTTGGATATAGAAATAATTTTCAGGGATATGACATCAAGTTAAATGACATCAGTTATTCTAATAACTTAAAAAGTTATTTACAATCCAAATTGAATCTGAAAGATTATAGCATTAATACCTGGTACGATTTTCATCAGGAACTTTATTCAGTAATGCAAGTTGAACGATGGACAGCATACATAATTCTTTCACTTATAATTGCGGTTGCTACTTTTAAT
>JARRKF010000458.1:0-3566 GCA_037388405.1 Ignavibacteriaceae bacterium
TGTTTAGCATCTATGTCCTCTGATAATTCTAATAAATAATAAATTGATTTAAAAAATTTACCTTTTTACAAGCTCCTGCAAATTTCAAAGGTTAATAATGAATTTCGACCCCACCAAAAAGAATAACTGCCTCGAATTAAAACAATTATCATACCAATTCATATCAATAATTGTTTTCTCTTAATTGTATTTTTACCTTTTTATTACTTTCATTTAATGACTTTATATAGGTTATATTTGCCTAATTCCATTATGTTCTGAAGGCTTAATATTGATAATCAATTGTACAGTTGGACAGTTAAAATTCTGTAAATCATTTGTTCCATATATTTAAGTAATATTGCCAGAACTGTTAGTTTCTTTTACTTATTGAATTTTTATTGATTTTAGTCCTGGTAACAATAGTAATTAAACATTCGCAAAATTTACTTGATTGACGTTAGTATTAAATTACTTCAAGATGCGTTGAGTAATGTATTTCTAGTCATCGATGATTATTATCAATTAAAAAAGTGGTCGTTAACCACATCAATAAAAGCAATTATTTTAAATATGAAATAAGTGTGGATGATATATTTTTTTGCCTTAAATTTAGAAACAGAAATAACTTATTATTTTTTATTGCTGAAAACTAATACTCAAGATTAAAGAGAAAATTAAATGCCTAAAAAACAAAAAAGTGGTAAATCAAAATCAAATTACCCAATCGGGAAGCAAGGAATTAAAACCGCAACCGAAGAGAAAAATGATTTTTATAACAAACATAAAAGTACCATTTGGACGATAATAGTGATAATTATTCTGGCAATATTTTTTATTGTTAACAACACTCGGGATGTGCCGGAACACGGTCCTTATCCTCCAAATTATAACGGTCCTAAGTCCCTGAATAATTCTGATCAGAATTAAGACAATTTTTTCTTTATTAAAACCAATCAACGAATTAGAAAGATAAAATTTCAAAATAAAACTTGTTATATAAGTGATGGATAAACCAAGAATAATCGATATTTAATTTTGGTAATTTAATCCCAGCACCAGCGGTAAACTTTAAAAAATGGTCATACAGGTATTGATTTGATAACTGAGTTGAAAAGGAAAACTGAGTATAAAAACATTCCTATAATTTGCCTTTCTGCACATGCATATGGTGAACAAAGAAAAAAAGCTGAACAGCTTGGGGCTGAAGCTTATCTTACCAAACCGGTTTCTAATAAATTGTTACTGGATACTCTTGAAAAATTAATTGTAAATACTAGCCACAAGTAAAAAGGTCTAGATACCATCTCTTAAAAATCGAGGTTCTTCAAGAGTTAAAATGAGAGAAATCCTGTGAGAGTCCGGCAGTCTGTCTAGTTCAGATTGGCTGAAACGGGCAAAAGAATAATCGATATTTAATTTTGGTAATTTAATCCCAGCACCAGCGGTAAACTGCTTAACGTCGCTGTAACCACCTCTTATATAAACAAGATCTTTTATATTCCATTCAAATCCGGCGTGAGCATCAAAACTTACAGGTCCAATGTTAAATTGTGAAGCAAATCTTCGATTTTCAAAACGAACATCAAAATCAACTGCCGGCATAATGTATCCACCGAATATTCCGGTTATTCTGTAAGCACTTCCAAGTTTGAGTGTTGGCGAGATTAATTCATTTGTACCGGTACTCCAGGCAACTAAAGTTGTAGTTGCGTCTTGCAGATTGCCGCCAACTGTTAAATTTTCGATTGGCATCCAGAATGCGCCAACATCAAAGCCAATTCCTGTTGCACCAAATTCAGCGATATCTCTTCTGATGATTTTTATGTTAGCCCCCCAATAAAAATCTTTCCATTGCCTTTTTGCAAAGGAGAGATAGAATGCCCAATCCTGGTTGCTGAATTCTGTAATTTTATCATAATTTAGCCTGGCATAATCATCGTTAATAAAAGTTGGATCGTAAATAGTTACACCTGGATTTCTTCCATCTTCCAAAGCATTTCTTGTATCGGGAATTCCATCCACTGCAAGCCTCATTATACTCAATCCAAAACTCATATCTTTCTGAAAGGGGATTACAACAGCGCCGTAATCATAATTAACAAGATTACCGAACTGTTCTGAATGCATTAGTGAAAGCTGTGGATAATTTACATTTGCTAATCCAGCCGGATTGTAATATCCAGACGTAACATCGTTTGCAATGCCCGTGAATGCGCCGCCCATTCCAAGCGGACGACCGCCAATACCGATAGCCATAAACTCACCGGCATATTTTCCAAATATAGTTTGAGCATTTAATGAAGTAATAGAAAGTAGGAAGGCTATTGAAAAGATGCTTAATTTTTTCAGCATAAAACGGACTCCCGATGCATTAATTGTTTAAAACCCGGAAAGAAGATTGTTAATGAAAATTTTAAAGTCAAGGCTATTTTTACTCGATTATTAATAATTCCTAAGGATAAAAATGCTTTATTTTACCTTCCCCTGATTCGCTACAGCAGCCGCTAATTTTTTGATCTCCTCAGGATCTCCCAGATAATAACTCTTTAATGATTTAAGATTATCATCAAGTTCATAAACCAGTGGAACACCAGTAGGAATATTTAAGCTGACAATTTCATCTTCGGGAATATTATCTAAATATTTTACTAATGCACGAAGACTGTTTCCGTGTGCAGCAATTAATACTTTCTTTCCTTCTCTTATGCTCTTTGTAATTGTACCTTCCCAGTATGGAACAAAACGGGCAACAGTATCTTTCAAACATTCTGTTAATGGTATTTCATTTTCTTTTAAATCAGCGTAACGAGGATCTTTACCCGGGTATCTTTCATCGGCTTTTTCTAATGCAGGGGGTTGGGTATCGTAACTTCTTCTCCAGATGTGTACCTGTTCTTCTCCGAATTTTTTAGCCATCTCTGCTTTGTTCAATCCTTGCAAAGCTCCGTAATGTCTTTCGTTCAATCTCCAGTGACGGATAACGGGAATCCACATTAAATCCAATCCATCAAGAGTTATCCATAAAGTTCTGATAGCTCGTTTAAGAACTGAAGTGTAAGCAATATCAAACTTATATCCTTCTTTTTTTAAAACTTCACCAGCGTTTTTTGCTTCTGCTAATCCTTTCTCAGAAAGATCAACATCAGTCCTTTTCTTTATTCCAGGTACTTTCGCCGTGACGTAATAAAACTACTTTGTACATTTAATCTCCAATACTTTTAAATAAATATATTTTTCACAGATAAAAATATGAAAGGCTGATCATATGTGAAATGAATATTCCTAGCCCAAATAAATTATCTTTTGAAAATTCCAAATAGTTTATCCAATGTTCCTTTTTCCAGTTTTGCAATCAGTTCAAGTTCACCTGCATCAAGCCATATACCTTCGCACTGAAAGCATTTATCACTATGAATACCTTTGTAATCAACTTCACCGAGTTCCATACCACATTTTGGGCATCTCATGTAATGTAGATCCTTTAGTTTTTTCCTATCATCTTCTGCTATTTTTTTAATTTTTTCTTCTTCAATCTTCTTTCTTCGTTCTAACTCTATTTTTGCAAAGTATTCTTCTTCCTTATC
>JARRKF010000459.1:0-4079 GCA_037388405.1 Ignavibacteriaceae bacterium
TTAAAATGTAAAGAGAAAGATTTTTTTGTTCGCCAAAAATTTCTTCCATGATCTTTGATAGAAAATAGAAACTACCCGATAGAGACAAAGCAGAAATAAATTGAAGTGAAAATAGATCACCGACAACAAATCCGAAAACGGATCCAAGTATTGGATAATAAACTGGCCAGAAATAGTCTCCGGGAGAGCTGCCAGTTTTAAAGAAATTGGTTATCGCTTTACTGTAACGATAGTATTCATGACTGTCCTGTCCATATAAACCATTAAATCCCCAAACAAAGTGAGCAATGATAAAAAATAAAATCGGTGAAATGAAAATTAAACTTTTTAAGTTATAGTATTTCTTTAGGATGGATATCATTTATTAATTGAAATCCAGGGAAAAGGGGAATCTTTAACGCTAAAAATTCTTAATAATTTTGTTTTAAATGAACTCGGATTGTAAAGCAATTTGTAATTGTAATTTGAAATTTCATCATAACCATGGTGAAAGTAATGATTACTCATTTCAGGAAAACCCAGAGAATTGTAATATCCTTCTGTTCTTTTTCGTGCAGCTTCAATTTCTGATTTATTATAAAAGGGAGAATCGATAATATGGATTTCTCCATTTTCATTGAGAAGAGTTAAAAGTTTATCAAGTAATTTTTTCAAATCAGGGAAGTATTGCACAGACGCATTCATAATAATTAAATCAAAAAAACTTAGAGGTAATTTTTCGATGAAAACATTTGCGTAGATATATTCTATTTTATTTGACTTAAAAACATTTACAGCCTGCTTAAGCTCGATCAAGTTAACGTCGATGCAATAAAAATTATTATTAAAGCTTTTATCGAGTTGTCCTGATAACCACCCATTACCGCATCCAAGATCCAGAATATTTAATCCTTCATTTTTTGTTGCAAGATATTCTTTGAAACGATTGAATGATTTTGCTCTGAGTTCCCATTCTTTTCTATGTAGATTTTTATATGATGCAAAGGGCAGTTTTCTTACTTCTTCATCAGAATAGATTCTCTTCTCTTTTTCTCTAACCTTTAGATAAAGAGATTCAAACTCATCATTAATTGGAGATAGAATGTAAACGCCATCCTGAAGTTTATTCGAGTCTAATATGAATTCAACCATCTTGTATTTCTGGTTAACCACATACCGGCTTTAGCTGCCAAGGATTTTGATTTCGTTACAATCAAATCGGGATTTATCATTCCGTTGTTCCTGTTTTTGAAGTAGTTAACTTCATTCACAACGCGACGTACTGCAAAATTATAATACTTTTTAGGATATGTTCTTTTGTAATTTCTATCCCGATCAGTATTACTTTCCCAGCTAAATGCTTCTGTTTGTTTAGTTTCTATTTCCTGGAAGAATTCCGTTCCCCTTATCGGGTAGGCAATTGTAATCGTAAAGTGATCTGGATTTGATTGTTTAAGGTGATTTATTGTTTCTTCGATATCGTTTTCAGTTTCACCGGGATAACCAAGCATTATAAATGTTCCAGTTTCAATACCATATTTTTTTGATAGCTGTATCATCTTACGAACCTGTTCAACTTTAACTCTTCTATCCATCGCATCAATTATTCTCTGAGAACCGCTTTCAGCTCCAATCCAAACTCTAAAACAACCGGATTCTTTCATTGTTGCAATGACCTCTTCATTCATCCTATCAGCACGAGTAATGCATTCGTAATTAATTTTCAGATTATTCTTTTTTAATTCCTCGTTAAATTCAAATAGCCATTTGTGACTTATCGTAAAAACATCATCAACAAACCAGAGAGAATCAGGATAATAATTTTCTTTAATAATCTTTAACTCTTCAACAACTTTCTGAGGTGATCGCCTTCTGTAAGTTAATCCGTAAACTGCACGACTGCACCATTTGCAAGTGTAAGGACACCCTCTCATTGTGCTAATTGAAACGGCATCCTGTTTGTGTTTATTTTTCCAGGCTTTTTGATAATCCTGGATGTTTATACCATTTCGATTTGGAAAGGGAAGATCATTAATATCTTTAATGAGAGTCCTTTCAGGTGTAAAGATTGGTTCACCGTTAGTATTTAAATAACCGATACCCGGAACTTTACTCACATCGTTTTTTTCTTCAAGCATAGAAATTAATTCAAATGTAGTTTCTTCACCTTCACCAATTACAACATAATAATCAGCACCGTGCTTGAGGAAGTCTACGGCATTGTATCTGACCTCCGGACCCCCAAGAATAATTTTTGAATTGCTTAGTTCGATTTTAGATTTAATAAATCGAATAATTTCCAATACGTTTAGCTTTGTCATAAGATTGACATAAATAGCTGCATAGTCTGGTTTTTCATCAACTAAAAATTTTTTTAGATTTTCTTTTGATGAAAATGTAGTATCGAATATTTTATTTTCAATACCTTTTTCATTTAAATAAGCAGAGATGTATAAAATCCCAAGCGGAGGATATGGTTTCATTATCCGTAACTCAGCCGGATCTTCATTTAGAAAATATCCGTGTGTTAACAACACCTTCATTTTTTTACAAGGTCAATTAAAAAGTGATCTGAATAATTTGCAAGAATAGACCAATTAGTGACAATCAATTCCAGCTTTTTGATAAAATTAAATATTTTATGTTTTGATGAAAAGAAATTTTCCAAATAAGAGGGTGGAATGAAAAATCCCACTGGCTTCAAACCTGCTTGTATAAAGTCCTTACGAAAAATTTTATTTGCTAAAATTGGAGTATAATATTCCGTTAAAATCTCTTCTCCATTAAGTTTTACTTTTACTCTTTTTGTTGATGATCTTCTGAAGGCTTTCTTAAAATTAAATTTTAAAGTAAAGTAAACCATTTCCCATAAACAGAATGTTGGCATAATTACCATTATTACTCTTCCGCCTGGTTTCAATAGTCTACTCATTGAATCCGGTAATTTATAGAAATCATCAAATGCCAGACAGTTAATTCCACCAAAGTTTGAAAAAATCAGATCGAAAGTCTCATCTGAATGGAATTGTTCGATCTTCGTTAAATCGAGTTTTTGTGTTTTTATTTTATTAACTAAATGATTCTCCTTAACTGATTTTCTTTCTCTGATAATATTTCCTCAAGATAATCCCAAACAATTTCTCTTTGTGCTTTACCAATTTGGGTATGAGTAAAAGTTGCATCATATTCCTGTGCAACAGTATCAAAGGCTTGGTTCATTATTGAGCTTTTTCTAATCTCCGTAACTGAAGAGAATTAACTAATGACACCGGAGTGTAATAGATGAGCGCAAGAGCCGAACGTAATTTCTTTTTGTCTGTTCTAAATGGATTAAGAATTATAGCTTTCAGGTTATTCAAACTCTGTTTTCTTCTATAAACCTTATGAACATACCGGTGGAGCTTTTTGTAGTATGACGGTGAAAATGTTCCTTTATACATCAACGCAAGTTCATCCGAATCAGTCCAGTTAGCTTTTTCTTTTAGCTGCTCTTTAACCTTATCAAAGAATTTAGTTCCCGGTAAAGGATAAGAAACAGAAATCCCAATCTCTTCTGGCATCAAGTCGAGAACCATATTTATTGTTTTTTCAATATCTTCTTTTTCCTCTCCCAAATATCCAAACTGTAAGAAGAAAGCAGGTTTTATTCCATTTTTCTTAAGAAGTTTTGTTGCCTGGTAGATTTGTTCAACGGTAGTTCCTTTATCCATTGCATCAAGAATTTTTTGTGAACCGGATTCTGCTCCAACCCAAACTGTCTCTGCCCCGGATTCTGCCAAAGCAGAAATTGTATCTTCCTGTAAAAGTAAATCGACTCTTGATTGAATTTTGTATTTAAACTTCAGATCTTTTTCTTTCACAATATTTCTGAATTCCTGAACCCAACCTGGCTTTAATCCAAAAATATCATCACACATCCAGAAATATCTTACGTCATATTTGTTTATCAGAAATTCAATTTCTTCTGCAACTTTTTGTGGTGAACGCGAATTATACCGGTTTCCATAAATTGGTTTTGCACACCAATTACATTTAAAAGGACACCCGCGCGTTGTTGCAATATTTAATGAAAAGTATCCGTGATTTTCCATCCATATTTT
>JARRKF010000460.1:0-4834 GCA_037388405.1 Ignavibacteriaceae bacterium
TTAGCTTATCTGCCCACAATTCTTCTTTTATTGATAACTAAATCTTTTTCTGGAATTGCATTAACTATGCTGGGAATTGGTTTTGCAGCAGGAATATTCAAGCCATTAATATCCGGAACCGTAAGAGTAACAACAGATAAAACAAATAAAACGCTTGGGTTTGGAATTTTTTATGCGATGGTAAATGTTGGCGCATCATTCGGTCCTGTGGTTGCCGGAAAATTGAGAGCAATATCCTGGAACTATGCTTTCCTGGCTGCAGCAATCTGCATTGGTATAATGTTTCTTGTAACTCTATTTTTTTACAAAGAACCAGTTCGAACTTACGAGGGAACAACTCTGAAGCAAAAGTTTAAAGATATGTATGTTGCTTTATCTGACCTCAAATTCTTAATATTTTTAATTCTGATTGGCTTAACATTCTGGTTGCCGCTTTGGGCGTTTTTCAATCTGGTTGCAGTTTATGTAGATAAAAATCTAGATACAGTAAGTTTATATAACTCAATAAAAGATGTTTTCGGTGCAGGTTTCGCATCTATATTATCAGCTGAAGACCAGGATGGAAATAGAAAGCTTCTTGGTGAAACAATAGCACATACCGGATATATAATTATGATTTTTCAGATTTTCATTTCCAGAATTTTTGAAAAATTCAAACCTATTCCCTCTTTCAATTTTGGATTGTTCGTAGCTTCGTTGGGGATGCTTACAATCGGCTTTGCATTTCTCTCAGCATCGGAATTTGTGTTTCTTGGAATTTTTCTTTTTGCAGTCGGTGAAATGATCGCATCACCGAGAATACAGGAATACATTATGTGGCTTGCTCCAAAAGAAAAGGCAGGACTTTATATGGGGACGAATTTTTTAGCAACAGGATTAGGTGGTACACTCAGTGGTTTAATTTACACATCTCTCTATGGATACTTTAGAGATAACGGAAATCCCGAATATGTCTGGTTTTGCATTGCAGCAAATTTTATTCTGGGGATAATTTCTATTTTCATTTTTACAAAAGTATTAGGAGAGTTTAAAGAACTGGAACATTAAAAATCGACATCAATTATGCCAACACTCATAAAATCGCCAACAAAAATTGAAGCGGCTGGCAACAAGCCTAAACTAATTGAAGAATTTATCGGAAGAGTAAATTCATCACACGATAACATTAGTATGGCTAAAATGACAAGTCCTGCCGGATGGGAAGAACCCGGACAAACTCCAGAATTCGATGAATTTACTTTGGTGTTGAAAGGTACTCTAAAAGTCGAAACTAAGAGTGAAACTTTTGAAATAAAAGCAGGCCAAGTAATCATCACTCATAAAGGAGAATGGATAAAATACAGCACTCCTTTTCCAGAAGGCGCAGAATATATTGCAGTTTGTCTTCCGGCATTTGCACTTGAAAAAGTGCACAGGGATTGTTAAAATCTAAATGAATAATCAATAAGGAGGTACAATGAAATATAGATTTATATTTATATCTATTCTTGGTTCCATTTTACTAATTTCTTGTATGGAAAAGCAAAAAGAAAAAGTTGGTCTGATAGAAAAAAATGTTGAGTATTCGGCCGATGGGATTCCCTTAAAAGGTTACTTAGTGTATGATGGTGATATTCAAGGAAAAAGACCTGGGATTTTAGTAGTGCCTGAATGGTGGGGACTTAACGACTATGCCAAAATAAGAGCACGAATGCTTGCAGAACTTGGTTATACTGCATTAGCTTTGGATATGTATGGGAACGGAGAACAAGCCGACAATCCACAAGATGCTCAAAATTTGGCATCCTCTGTTTATAAAAATATAAAAGCAGGTGAGGATAGATTTTTAGCAGCATATAATTTTCTAAAAAATCAAGAAACAACTGATTCTAATGAAATCGCAGCGATTGGCTATTGCTTTGGTGGAGGAATAGTTTTACATATGGCAAGAATTGGAACTAATTTGAAGGCTATCGTAAGTTTTCATGGAGAATTAGAACCTATCACTCCTGCTGAAAAAGGAAAAGTAAAAGCATTCATTTTAGTCTGTAACGGAGCAGCAGATAAATTTATTGCACAAGAACAAATCGATAACTTTAAGACTGAAATGGATAGTGCAGGAGTTCAATATAAATTTAAAAACTATCCTGGGGCTATACATAGTTTTACAAATCCTGCGAGTTCAATATAAATTTATAAACTATCCTGGGGCTATACATAGTTTTACAAATCCTGCAGCTGATAGTTTAGGCAAAAAGTTTAATTTACCAATTGGTTACAATGAAACAGCAGATAAAGAGTCCTGGCAGGAAATGAAAAATTTGTTCAAACAGGTTTTTAATGAAAAATAAAGGAATTTAATTCAATTTAGAAATTCTGATCCGGAGAGAAATAAGTTAATGATGAAATATTGCCTTTTTTCTGAAGGAGAATTTTACAATTATTTGGTAGCAAAAATTTAGATATCTCCTCCCATATCTGATCATCTCTCTCCAAAAAAGAGTAGCCTCCTAGATGATCAGATTAGGCGGTTGGAACACATTCCTTACAATGTTATGCCCTCACTATCATTGTTATAGAACCTTCCAACCGCCGTTTTTATTTTGTTGAATTCTTTGATTCGAAGATCTTATCTGATAAGCCTGTATTAACCTTGTAGTTAGAATAATCCAGAATAACTTTACCCGAACGACTCTTCGTAGAATCGGCTAATTCTTTTTTCAACTCTGAATCATTATCCAAATTAAAATTTCTGGGGAGAATTGAGCGGTCAAAAGTGAAAGTAAAAATCATTGAAGAAGGAAGCCAGAAGCCTTTACTGGTCTTTAAATAATCTATATCTATGGTAAAAGTTCCTTCCGGTTTTCTTGAAGACTCAATTTTCTTAATTACATATCGCTTCGTATCAATCCACAAAGTGCTTAAAATAACATCAGATTTACCATCCAGCGGAATAACTTTTATAACCGAAGTTATTATTCCATCAATTGTATCCTGTTTTACATAAAAAGAAGTATAATTTGAATTCAGTAAACTGAGAGGTGAAAAATTTAGGAATTCTGCTTTTACATTTTCCAGTATTTTTTCAGGATCTTTCGATTGTGAGAACAAGCTAAAAGCAATTACCAGAACTACAAAAATTATTTTCTTTGTCATATTGTTTTAGTTAATAAATTAACTTAAAATATCTTTTTTCTTAAAGATAAGTGAAGTTATTATAAAAAACCCGACCACATGTCCACTTAAAATAAGAACAGCTTTAATTATCTTTTCAATATTTAAAGGATTGTAAAAGAATTCCCGCCATTCTAAGATATAATTTGTAAATAAGTAAGGTTTTATATCACGAAGAATTTGGACATCAAATGCTGAAAGAATAATGAATATAATTATTACAGCCATCGCAGATACTATCGGTCCGATCGCATTTTCAACTAATGATGAAAAGAAAATAGTGAGACTGCAAACAACTGACATACTAAGTGCAGCAAATCCATAGGCTAAAATAAATCTCCAAAGGATATCAGACTTTTCGAGTATAATAATTGCACCCGGACTCATAACAATTAAATCACCTGTGCCAAAAATTATTAGCCCTATTCCCGTACTCATAATTACTAGCCACAAAACCAGTGAACTTGTATAAATAAATCCGGCAAGAAATTTTGAAGTAACAATCTGCATTCTTGAGATTGGTCTTGTTACTAAAAGTCGATAGGTTCCGGCAGTCGCTTCACCGGCCAAAAGATCACCTGCAACCAAAGCAATCAGAAAAGGAATGTGGATTGTAAGAGCATTTAAAATCAGGTAAGAAATCCAATAGCCATTTAAAAGATTTCCAACTAAAACAAAAGAATCTCTTAATCCTCGGGTCATAAAATCAAGTGATTTCTGCCCTTCCAAATACATTGCCAGATGAATTAATGGAACCAGAACTCCAATGGCAATAAATCCAATGTATGTTCTCCATTTCCTGAAGATTTTGAGTAGTTCGATTTTAACCAAAGTGCTAATCATTTGGTTTCTGATGTAATGCTTAAAAAATAATCTTCAAGTGATCTAACCGGGATTAAAGCGTTAATCATTATTCCGTTTTCAATCAGGTATTTGTTTAATAATGGGACCTCTTCTTGCTCTATATTCAGATTGATTTTTCTATCTTGAATTGAGTCAATCTGGTTGTACCATTTTGTGTTCTGTAAAGAAATCTTCGCTGCTTCGGTATCATCAACTTCCACAGTCACCTTCATTACTTTTGATCTTAAAAGATCATCTACTTTACCCTCAACCATTTTTGATCCTTTATTAATAATTATCATCCTGTTCGCAACAAGTTCAATTTCAGATAAAATATGTGAAGAGAGAAAAATTGTTTTGTGCTCATCTTTACTCAATCGTATTATTAGGTCTCTTATTTCCTTCATTCCCTGTGGATCGAGACCTGTTGTTGGTTCATCAAGAACAATTAATTCGGGATCGTGTAACAAGGCTTGTGCAATCCCCAGTCTTTGCTTCATTCCATGAGAATAAGTCTTAACTTTACTTTTAGCTCTTCCCTTCAAACCAACGAGCTCCAGCAATTCCATAATTCTGCTTCTAGAAATCTCTCTTCCTGAGATTTTAGCTAAAATTTGAAGGTTTTTTAGAGCTGTCAGATACAGATAAAAATCCGGCTTTTCTACAATTGCCCCAACTTTGGATAGAATTTCTTTCCTGTTTTCTAGCAATGTTTTGCCAAATACTTTAATGGAGCCGGAAGTGGGAAAAATCAGGGAAAGCAGCATACGAATAGTTGTACTTTTTCCTGCACCATTTGGTCCAAGAAAACCAAACACATCGCCTTGCATTACTTCGA
>JARRKF010000461.1:0-3625 GCA_037388405.1 Ignavibacteriaceae bacterium
CTTTGCTCTTCAATTTGACGGGATTGATGATATGCTTAACTGCGGAAACGGAAGTTCGTTACAGATTACAGGAAATAAAATTACTCTTGAAGCCTGGATAAACGTTAATGAGTTTAAGAGCCAACCATTTGCAGGAAGTGTAATCGTGAAAGATCAGGGATCAAATAGTTCTGGTTATATGATTCGTTGCGGTGGAGATGGGATTATTAATTTCAACATAGGCAACGGAAGCTGGCACGAAATTAATACTCCCGCTAATTCAGTTCATTTAAACCAATGGCAGCATGTTGCAGCAACGTATGACGGAACATCGATGAAGATTTTCATTGATGGAGAGCTGGTTGCACAAAATAATATTACATTAACAATAGGAAATGCAAATAACAGCAACTTATTAATTGGTGAATCACCCGGTTTCCCCGAAAGAGTATTTAACGGGAAAATTGATGAGGTAAGAATCTGGAATGTTGCTAGAACTCAATCACAAATACAGACCACTATGAACACAATATTAACACCGGAATATTATTCAACCTCTGACAGCGGACTTGTAGGTTACTGGAGATTGGATGAAGGAACAGGACAAACCGCTGCTGATTTATCTGTTTTTTCAAACACTGCAACTCTAGGTACAACCCTGAATCCAGATGCAAGCGATCCAACCTGGGTACAAGCAAATATTTTGATACTTACTGTGAAAGATGAGAATGACAATGCGTTTGTACCAACAGAATTTAGTCTGTCACAAAATTATCCAAACCCTTTTAACCCGACCACAATAATCAGTTGGCAATCACCAGTAGGCTGCTGGCAAACAATAAAAGTTTATGATGTGTTAGGAAATGAAATTATCACGCTTGTTAATGAATATAAGCCTGCTGGCAAGTATGAACTTATCTTTAACGCAACCGGTTTGAGCAGCGGAGTCTACTTCTACAAATTACAAGCTGGTGGTTTTGTTGATACAAGGAAAATGATTCTTCTCCGATAATTTGGTAAAACAAAAAAAGGCAGCCGATAGCTGCCTTTTCTTCTTAATGCAAAGTTAACATAAATAAGTATTACGATGAGTAAACATTCTTCATCGTTTCCTCTAATTCTGTCCAGCTTTTTTTCATCTCGTTCTGTATATCATCCCAGAAGTTTTTCGGTTCGTTTTCTTCTTTCTGAAGTTTCTCCTCTGCATTTTTTAATTTCGATCTGAGTTCCTCAATTTTTTCTGCAGCATTATTCTTAAGATCATCTTTTAAGTCGGACATTTGTTTCTCCGCTTTAACAATCTTTTCATCCCATTCTTTTAGCTTATTTTCATACATATCAATTCTTTCTTTACGATCAGTCATTATTATCTTCACCTTTCTTGTTGTTAAAAATATTTTTTTACATATGACGTCCTCTGTTTTCTATGTAACGATAAATTAAGCCAAAATCAAGTTTATTAGCTAAAAACTCAATAATTCGGCAATTTTTTTAAAAAATATCATTCATTGAATTTAAATTTTCATCTGTTAGCAAGTGTCCGGCAGCATACAATTGATAAAGAAAAACAATTACCCATCATCGAAAATATCCACTCATAAATAATCAATGGAGTTTGCGCTGTTCAGTAGTTACGTTTATACCAGAATCAAGAAAAATTATTGTTAACAGAGGTGTAATATGAAAAAGGCTTTAATAATCGTACAGAATAAAAACAATTCTACAAAAAGATTCGGCGAACAAATCGCAGAATTTCTTTTTCAAAGAGGATTGACAGCAGAGTTAATTCCAATAAATAATTTTGAACCGAATAAACTCGACGGAGCAGATTATTTGCTCGTTGGTGGTTTTAAAAATGGTTCAATATTTTCAAAGAATGACAATGAATGGGAATCATTTATAAATAAACTACCGACACTTAGCGGAATAAAAACAGCGTTATTCGCCACTTACAAAAACTTTCCGGGTAGTATTTTCAAAAAGATGAGAAAGTATTTAAAAGGAAAAACTGAAGAAGTAACTTTCGATTTGAAATCCAGAGATGGTTATCTCTCTGTCTCGGACAAGCTGGATTTGAATGATTTTATAAAGTAAAGTCAGAGAAGCAAGAGAACCCTCCGATTAAATCCCCCAGCAATGGGGGATTTTCATTTTTTTAGTGATTCCCATTTCTGTTCCTTTAACAGGAAGGACTCCTTCTGTCCAAGTGTCAGAATAGTTAAAAAGATTTCCGTTTAATAATTTACCGTTAGCATTAACAATTTTGTTAACTGTTAAAAGACCAAGCACAATTGGATATCTCCCACACCAAAGTGGACAATCGTTACAGAATCCTGCTTCGGGCCAGAGCTCTTCTGATAGATTTTTTATTTTGTCTTTTGACTCGACCCCATTAAATATTTTTTCAGCGATTCTCTTATCATTTGCTGTTGCAACACTGTGAGCTTTTTCATCAAGACCATATGGCTGGTTATCAAAATCCTCGCCGTAATGGTTAGCGTCATTTGAGAATAGGAAGAAAATATCTTTCCCCAATTCTAATTTGTTCTCTTTAGCATAGACGCTAATTATCTCGGCAAGCATAAAACTCAGCGAATCCATTCTCTCAAATGGCATGGCGGTTACCATTATTGGAGTGATTTTAATATTACGATTATAATGCTGAAGAAACGGAATCAGACCTTCAATTGAATGCTCTAAGCTCTGTGCTTTATTACTTACAATATAAAAACTCTTGTCAAGTTTTTGCTTTATTATTTCCCTTAGTGGTGAAATACCAACATCACCATAAGGACCCCTCCATTTATCGTATTCATCTAATATTAGAATATTCTTAGGATCATTCATTTCCTTCCTTACAGTTCCGTGTGTTACACCAAATATTACAACTTCTTTTGTATGAATTAATTTGAATAAAGGAAAGTAAATTTTCCCAGCATAGAGATAATCATCGTGAGGAGAAATACCAGCAATAAGATTCTCAGATTCTAAGTTTTTCTCGAGACAGTTTTGGTTAAGCCACTGAATGAAAGGATCAAAACGATCTGCCTGCCAGCAGTAGCCAACATCATCCCGTATGGGACGTACTTCCTGTGAATATAAGATACCGAGGCTCATTGCAACACCTAAAAATATTTCAAATAGGATAATTTTTAATCTCATAACATTAACCCTTTTATTGTTTGAATAAATCAATAAGTTTATTCAATTACTTTTCTTTGTGCTGATTCGGCTGCAGATTGCACACCACTTGCAAGCTGCGGAAGAATACCAAGGTTTTCGTATATCGGTCTCACTACATTACGTAAACCGGGAAGTTTCAAATAAAAAATAAACACACCGATCAAACTTATTCCTCCGCTGATTACAAGGGTTGCCGGTGCACCGATTGAATTTCCGAGAGAACCGGCAATCAAACTGCCAAAAGGACTCATCCCTCTAAAAGCCATAGTATAAAAGCTCATAACCCTGCCGCGTTTGCTTTCTTCAGAAATTGTCTGTAGCAGAGTGTTTGTTGATGCAATGTGCAGCATCATTCCGGTACCTGCAAAAAACATTAATAAGCTGGAAAGAAAAAATATTCTGGATAAACTGAAAAAGATAACACTTGTCCCAAAAAGTGTAACAGCTAAAGTAATCAGTTTGC
>JARRKF010000462.1:0-2980 GCA_037388405.1 Ignavibacteriaceae bacterium
CCCGCGGCGGGCTGGGGCCGGCTCGTGGGACGCTACATCCACGACCTCTGGCCGCAGGACGCCCTGGTGGCGCTTCTTATTTATATTTTAGTTCCTTTGGATAGGCTTAAGGATTTGGATACAAGATTTCTTGAAAAGGTAATTAACGAAGGTTTGTTTTTAACATATAATATTAATAAAGATGATTTTGATTTAACTCTATTGTCGCTTTCGTTTGATAAATTGTTGGAATGGATAAATAATTTTAAAAATATATTTAATAGTATTTTTTATGAAGCATTTAGGAAAGAAATGGCAAGAATATCTACAGATGGCTCTCTCCATCAATCATTCGTACATATATCAATGGAAAGTTGTGGTTTTATTAATGGATTAATTTATGGTATTAGAATCTATGATTTGGCAAAAAGTCTTTTAGCTGTTTTAGAAAAAAATGATTTTCAGCCTTTAATAAGTTTTGATTTTTCGGACAATTATCTTCAAAAATATTTGTAATGCACATAACAAGCCAATCAAGCGGACGCCGTATTCGCACTCGGCGTTTGTGTATTTGTTAAAGTAGTTAGCCCGTGTCGGTTAACTTGCTCAAGGTAGTTAGGTAATAAAAGTTTTTAAAAATTATTGGCTTTGTAGTTATAAGCGGCATTTTTGTTCTAGGGCGCCGCTTATTGGCAACTCCGTTATACGCTAATAAAAAAATTATAATCATATAAAGATGAATTATAATAAGGAGGAACGTCATGAATAATTTAATCAAACTTGGTTTATTATTGAGTTTCGTTTTTATGATTTCATGCCACAATGAAAATGAGCAAAATCCATTTGAAACCCAACCAGTACAGAAAAAGAAGATTAGCGGATTTGTACAAAAGGGTCCTTTTATAAGTGGTTCAAGTATTTCAATAAATGAATTGAAAAGTGATTTATCCCAAACAGGAAAGACCTTTAATACACAGATTCTGGATAATAAGGGAAGTTTTGAAATAAACAATATTGAGCTTATTTCAAATTATCACATTTGGAAAAAGCAAGAGTTGAATATTTAATTTTAAAAGGTATGGAATTTCAGGAAGCCAAGAAACAAGCGCAAACCGATATCCTAAAAATCTTCAAATTTTCACCATTTTCAATTGAACCATCAGAATTGTTAAATATTTCAAAAGATGGTGAAGGTAATGCAATGCTACTAGCAGTATCTTTAATATTGCAAGGTAATCGTTCTGAGGGAGAGTTAACCGAATTACTGTCAAATATAAGTACTGACATAAAAACTGATGGTATATTAAACAGTACTATTTTGGGTACTCAATTAATAAATCAGGCTATGTATTTGGACACAAGCGCTATAAGAAACAATCTTGAAAAACGATATGCAGACTTAGGTGTAGATGTGCAAATACCACAGTTTGAAAAATATATTAGATTATTTATGGACAGCACAGATTTTGAGTTTACAAATAATATTTCGTATCCAGTAGAAGGAAACTGGGGTAAAAATATCCTGAATACTACTGATTCGATTTTTATTTCCGGAAGTAATTATTCAATGACAGCAAACTTGCCATCAGGCACAACATTAAAAGTGAAACATAATGGAAATCTTACTGCTGCACTGGGATTTCCAATAGGTCAAGATAATACTGGATGGGATGATTTGGGTCCAGATGAATCAATGGTATGGCGTTCTTATAAAACAAATCGAACAGGGGAAGTAGATTTGAAATTATTTTTTTATAATGATGTTACATTATATATCTATGAAAATGATGCTGAAACCCCTATTAGGATTAAAAATCTATATAGATCTCAATAATAAACTATATCAACATATTACATTGTTAATCAGAGATATTTGAGCTAATTAAAAACTAAATAAAAAGCACATAACAATGCAATTTAAGTTGACAGCATTTTACGCATTCGGCTTTTTTGAGATTTTGAAGGTAGATGATCCGCTTATGGTATCTTGTTCAACGTAGTCAAATTAATTAATAGTCTTGCAAACTGTGCTTGTTGTAAACGGAAATCCTGATTTCCATCAGGACAGGATTAAGCACAGTTTGCTTAATCTTTAGCAGAAGTAATAATTATTAGTTTCTTGTTTTGGGCTGCAACTTAATTGCGGTTCGTTAGGCAATAGTAATCAAAAATTAAAGAGAAAAATATTATGTTATTTGGTCAACCAACAAAAAAAGGCGCTGGAATTATATTGTGGGGAGATTATCACGATTTAAACAACCTCTATGAAACCATTAGTAAATTATCTGATTCATTAGGTCCAGAAGATTCAATAAGTGATTTTGTTTTAGGATTGTGTTATGAAATCCGTCATGCATATCAAGGTGATAGGGAAATTAAAGAATTCGGAGAAAATGAATTAAGCAAAGTAAAATATTATGGGGTAAAATTACTGTGGCCATATTTTATCATTCAAGTAGGTTTAATTAGATGGGCAGCAAGTTATACTACAACTAATTCTGAGCAACAATCAAATCTATACCGTTTAGAAAATATAATTGAGACTTCATTAAAAGAGGCTTCAATAGCAATAGCTGATGAATGTTTATATTGGCTAAAACATTTCAGCGGTTTTTCAAATGATTATCTTGATCAATATTTAAATGAAATTACATATCGATATATTTTTGATGAGACAATTGAAAAGAAAAGAATAAACAGATTACCCAAAGTACTAAAGATGACATGGGAATTATCTAACGAATATAAAGAATTCGAATCATATTTAATCAAGATGGCAAAAGAAAAAGGTTGTCGTCCTAAGGAATTGAGAGACATAAAAGAATGGCCGGAATTTAATTGGTAAAAATAATTATTGCCTAACAATGCAATTTAAGTTGACAGCATTTTACGCATTCGGCTTTTTAGAGATTTTTGAGGTAGATGATCCGCTTAAAATATCTTGTTCAAATGTAGGTGTTCTAATTAATTATGTTGCAAACTGTGCTTAGCGTAAACGGAA
>JARRKF010000463.1:0-3974 GCA_037388405.1 Ignavibacteriaceae bacterium
AAAATATTTTATCACCAAGGTTTAACGTACGTTTAAATGTTGCAGTAACATTCAACGTAAAACCAGAAAGTGAAACTTTCCTTGAAGACCCACCCCCAATTCAAAGTTCCACTAATAATCAGTTTCAGACAGCGACGGATACTTACGCTGAGTGGGATACATGGGAAACTATAAACGCTGTGAAGTCTGCTATCGAAGAAATTCATGATGTAACTTTAATTGAAGCCAACGAAGAAGCTTACACAAAGTTAAAAGAACTTAAACCGGATATCGTTTTTAATTTTGCGGAAGGATTGATCGGTGTTAACCGTGAATCGCATATACCTGCTTTACTTGAGATGCTTCAGATTCCGTACTCTGGCTCTGATCCACTTACGCTTGGAATTTGCCTGGATAAATCTCGTGCAAAAGAAATTTTAAGCTATCATAATATCCCCAATGCAAAATTCCTGGTTGCACATAAGATGGAAGATATCGAAAATGTTAATTTTGATTTCCCATCAATAGTAAAACCAATCTCTGAGGGCTCAAGCAAAGGAATTTTTTCTTCCTCGTTAGTAAAAAATAAAAAAGAGCTCGAAGCTGAAGTTCGAAGGATAATCTTTTCATATGACCAACCGGCTCTTATTGAAGAATATCTCCCGGGAAGAGAATTTACTGTTGCTGTCCTTGGAAATGACAACGAGACAGAAATTCTCCCGATAATAGAAATTCGCTACGAAGATTTTCCTGTGGATGTCATTCCTCTTTATTCATATGAAGCAAAATGGATACTGGATACAAAAGAAAACAATTTTGATGTATTTGAATGTCCCGCTAAGCTTGATAATGAACTTGAACAAAAAATAAAAGATACTGTGCTTAGTACTTATAATGTATTGCGATGTAAAGACTGGAGCCGAATCGATGTTCGTTTGGATAAAAATGAAATTCCGAAAATTATTGAGATAAATCCATTGCCGGGAATAATGCCTGACCCAAATGAAAACTCAAGTTTTCCAAAAGCTGCACGTGCAGCTGGAATGAGTTATAACCAGATGATACAAAAGGTTCTTTACTCAGCAGCAAAAAGATATAAGCTTGTATGAAAGAGGATGCAAAAATATTGATTTGTTATAACGCTCCGGTTAGCATTTTCAAGTTCTATAACGGGAAGCCCGGTGACGAAGAAGCAAAGGCTAATGATCTCTCTGAAAACAACTTTCTAAAAGACCTAAAAAACGTTGAAAATCTGCTTTCGGAATATTTTTCTGAAGTAAAATCTCTTGCTGTGGATAGAGATGTTCAGAAAACTATTAATAATATTAATGCTTTTGGTCCAGATGTGATTTACAATTTTGTCGAATCTGTAGAAGGTATATCTTATTTTGAATGGTGTATGACCGGATTATTTGAATTGCTTAATTACGAATTTACCGGCTGCACTCCGATTACTCTTGGTAACTGTCTTAACAAAGCGAGAACAAAAGCGATTCTTAAATCAAGAGGATTGCTTACACCAGAGTATAGAATTCTTAAAAAAACTAAAAGATTCACAGAAAAAGAAATTAAACTTAATTACCCGATGATACTTAAGCTCTTAAACGAAGATGCAAGTATCGGAATTTCTGAACTATCAGTGGTAAAAAATTACACAGAATTGAGAAAACAATTCAGCTTTCTTGTAGAAACTTACAACCAGGATGTAATTCTTGAAGAATACATTCAAGGTAGAGAACTGAATGTGGCAATTTTAGGTGGCAATGCTCTTCCGATTTCAGAAATAAATTTTTCAGGTCTTCCGGAAGATTTTCCTAACATTGTTACTTACGATGGCAAATGGACTGAAGGAAGTGTTTACTATAATTTTACAAAACCAGTTTGTCCGGCTCAGCTTGGAGAAAGAATTACAAAGAAAGTTCACGATACAGCACTTGCAGCTTACAATGCAATGAACTGCAGAGACTATTCACGTGTTGATCTTAGACTAAGTAATGAAGGTATTCCCTATGTTATTGAAGTAAATCCCAATCCTGATATTTCTGCGGATTCAGGATTTGCAAGAGCTGCTGCTGCAGTTGGAACTAGTTATAAAGAATTACTTTATACAATTGGCAACTTCGCATTAATCAGAAAGATTTGTTTTTGAAGAAGATGGCATGATTCTTGGTTATCATTGCACCGGAAAGAGACCATTGACAGATGGTGTTTATGATCTTTACTGGATTGTTACTAATCCGGATTATGGAAAAAAAGGAGTCGGGAAAAAACTTTTAGAACATGCTGAAGAATTTGTAAATGAAAATAACGGCAGGTGGTTGCTTGCTGAAACATCTTCAAGAGATAGTTACTCTGCAACAAGAAATTTTTATATGCGTAATAATTACAGCATAATTTCTGAAATAAATGATTTTTATTCGAAGGGCGATAGCATGATCGTCTTCGGAAAATATTTCAATCACAAGAACAACTGAGGAACTATCATGGAACTTTGGCAGGAAATGGTAAGAGATAGTGTTCACACTGTAGACCAGGTCGTTGAAAAATTTGGAATCGATCGGAAGGTTGCAGAGGACCTGGATGAGTTTTTCCAGGCTCGAATTAATCCTTACTATTTAAGTCTCATTCGTTACCCCGGGGACCCAATCTGGCTTCAATGCGTTCCGGCAAAAGTGGAGCTTGAAGACTTTGATGCAGAAGAAGATCCTCTGCATGAAGATGAAATGAGTCCCGTTCCAAATATTACTCATCGTTATCCCGATCGTGCATTATTCTTAGTTACGAGTCAATGCGGAATATACTGCCGCTTCTGTACCCGCAAAAGAAAAGTCGGTGACTATGAAAAGATTTCGATGAAAGGTCTTGAGAGTGCTTTCAATTATCTTGAACAGCATACAGAGATCAGAGATGTGATTCTTTCCGGCGGCGATCCTCTAATGCTGACAGATACAATGCTCGAGAAAATTCTCCAGCGATTACGTCAGATAAAGCATATTGAAATTATCCGGCTTGGAACAAGAATGCCTGTTGTTCTTCCACACAGGATTACACCAAAACTGGTAAATATGTTGAAGAAATATCATCCGATTTACGTTAATACACACTTCAACCATCCTTGGGAAATTACACCTGAGAGTTCTAAAGCATGTGAAATGCTTGCTGATGTTGGTGTTCCTGTTGGCAACCAGATGGTAATTATGAAAGGTGTGAATGAGGATCCGGCAGTTGTGAAAGAATTGATGCAAAAATTATTACGAATAAGAGTTCGTCCGTATTATATGTATATGGCTGATGAAACCAAAGGTGCAAACCACTTCCGTACTTCACTTGAAACAGGATTAAGGATTGCAGAAGCATTACGCGGACATACAAGTGGACTTGCTGTTCCGCATTTTGTAATTGATGCACCCGGCGGAGGAGGAAAAATTCCAATTCTGCCTAATTATGTTCTGCATATGGATGAGGAAGAAATAATCTTACGTAACTTCCAGAATAAAGTTTACAGGTATAAAAACTATTCTGATAAAAATAATCCTGAAGGCTTTGGAAGTAAACGAAAGAAAACAAATGGCAAGAAGAAATCGGATAAGAAAAAAGTTGAAGTTCCGGTTTTTGACGAAGCTTAAAATTTCAACAAATATAAAAATAAGAATGCCATCCTTGTGATGGCATTTTTATTTTTCAGTGTTGACTTTATTCAATCTGACATCAATTCCCCAAAGTAGTTTATTCCGAAGAGTTTCAAAATAAGTTGTTAATTCTGTTTTAATAAGCTTCAATGGTCTATCACTTTTTCTAATCTCAATTTCCAGCGGGGGTAAAAATTTATAAACACGCTGACCATCACAACTAACCTGTATATTTTTGTATGGAGAATTAGCTTTAAGTTTTATTATCTGCTCACTCGATAGAACAATAGGTTTGACAGTTAAACTGTGAGGAGAAATTGGAGAAAGAGTTATTGCTTTTGTAGTTGGAGTAACAATTGGTCCACC
>JARRKF010000464.1:0-2839 GCA_037388405.1 Ignavibacteriaceae bacterium
GAATACTTCCACCCTGTAAGTCTGCTGTAATAATGCCATTAACATGAATGACCCGGTAATAGGTTCTGCAATTGTAAGCGAGGTATCTGTTCCGCTTATTGCATAAACAAAACCAGCAGCGCTTACCGGATTTATTTTACCCGAAATGCTTCCGGAGATTACAACAGGTGTAACTCTGATAACAGGTTTCAGCTTATACTGTCCGTTACTTGTGACTACTATTGAGCGCTGAGCATCAAAATCTAGCAACAGCTCATATAGAAGTCCATCCTGAATGACAAAGGAGTGATTAAGTTTAAGGCCTGATTGTTCTCCACTTGGGATTTCAAGAGGATGTGTAACTCCATCAACAACTACGTTACTTCCTGTACCAATAATTAATCTTATTTGTGTGTAGTGTCCGGCATCAAGTGACTGGTTACCAAGTACAACACTTGCACCGTTCCTTAATAAAAGCAGATCATAAGTGGCTGCAGTATTATTTATTACGAACCAACCACTGCTTGAATCAGAACCTGATTTATGAACCTCAACTCTTATAACTACTATGTTTACCTCCTCATAACCTGCGGGGGAATCAACCATTGTCAGTTTTAATTGTCCCTGCCCGGTTTCTGGTGAAGTTGATTCAGAGCAGCTAAAAATGAATAAGGCTGCTGTAAAAAAACTTAAAAGCACTGCTAATTGAATTATTTTTTCTTTTTTGTATTTCATTGTTAAATACTCCTCTTTTAATAAATTAAACCAAAATTGTTAACTGTGTTCATCGCTTTTGTCGGTATCTCTACTTAAATGCAAATTTCAATGTCATAGTCAATGGTATAGAAAGAATTGCCCCTACTAATCCAAGCAAGCTTCCCCAGAAAATTAACGAGAGAAAGACGACTAACGTAGAGAGCCGAAGTTTCCTGCCCATAAGACGTGGTTCAATAATATTACCTATAACAAAATTGACCGCAAAATATCCGACTGCCACAAGCACTGCGCTTCCAAATCCCAACTGAATAACGGCTAAAATTACTGCGGGGATAGCGGAAACAATAGAACCTATGTTAGGAATGTAGTTAAGCAAAAAAGCAAGGAAACCCCAAAGTATTGGGTAATCAACACCTAGAATAAATAACCAGAATGCTATTAGAATACCTGTGGCTAAGCTGATAATAGTTTTAATGATCATGTAGTGCTTCATATCATTAGCGAACTTTGTGAACTGAGGAAATTTCTGTTTTGGATCGCCAAGTACAGCTCGGAGCTTTAAAGGAAAGCTTGAAACCTCAAGCAAAATAAATGCTACTGTAAGCAGAATTAAAACCAGGTCGGACAGGACTGAACTCAATCCCGTCAACAAATCGGCAGTAAGTTTCATTATTGTTTCAGGATTAATATAATCCAGGAAAAAATTTTCCTGGACAACAATACCCTTACTTTTCAATAGTACAATAAGACCTAATATCTGTTCCCGTATTCTTGATTGTAATAAGGGCAAATTATCTGAAAAGCTGGTAAAGGATGTACCAATTTGTACTCCAATTAGCACAAGAATAATTACCATCCCTGCCATAACAATCAAAACTGCGAACACTGATGGAATATTTTTTTCTTTTAACCATAGTACCGCGGGGGTCCCCAATAATGCAAGGAAAAAAGAGACCAGAAACAGAACTACAACAGATTGTGCGAGATTAACTCCTGCAATAATTATAACAAGTGCCGCAGCACCAATGAGGATACGCATTCCACGAGAAGAATTAATTTGCTCTGTCATAAATTTATGGGACTATTCTTTAGGCTCTAATTAAAAAACGCTGGAAAAAATTAAAGTTTACTCTCAATTATGATTTCAGCTTGCAAAATATTTTTTAGCCCTTGAAGATTTTCAGATTGCACGACGTCCGCGAATTAAATTAAATACTATCATTATAATTGCAATTACAAGCAAAATGTGTATAACACCTCCCATAGTGTAGGAGGTGAGCAATCCAAGGACCCACAAAACTACTAGAACAACTGCGATTGTATATAACATGATGATTAACCTTTAAATTTTAATGTTTCAACCCTGTATCAATGTATGAAGAGCTATGCCATAGTTCAATCGAGCAATGGGATGAAAAAGGAACTACATCTTTGTGATGAGTTTATGTAATGCTTATCCAAAAGGAGAACAACCCTGATATTAATATTTATGATAATGTGAGAAATTATTATTAAATGTTGCTAGTTTTTTTATTTATAGCTGGAGTTTGCGAGAAAATTCGTGAAAGAAAATGTAATTGGAAAAGAAATAAAAAAGACCCGAAATAATTCCCGGGTCTGGTTATTATAAATAACTATTAATAATTCTTTACAGTTTGTCTGGTGTACGTTCTACTACTATTTCTACCCGACGATTGTTGGCTCTGCCTTCGGCACTGTTATTATCCGAAACCGGTCTCTCTTCACCAATTCCCCGAGTATTTATTAGATCACCTGGATAACCGCGTGAGATCAGATATGAACGAACTGTATCAGCACGCTTTTTAGATAGTACAAGATTATACTCGGATGATCCCTGTGAATCAGTGAAACCCTCAATAATAAGGTGCTTTTGCTTGGTAACAAGGAGCGCGTCAGCTACTTTGTTTAGCCGATCAACTGCTGCGGGTAAAAGTGTTGATTCATTCGAAGCAAACAGAACACTGCCTGATAGTGTAATTACAAGACCCCGTTCTTCTTCTTTAACTGCTGCGAGTTTTGTGAGTTCTGCCTGTGCATCAGCTGCAGCCTTTTCACTCATTACTACTTCATACATTCTGAGGTACCAGTATTTGTTTATTTATATTTTTGACCTTGCCAGACA
>JARRKF010000465.1:0-4176 GCA_037388405.1 Ignavibacteriaceae bacterium
TAGTATGGCAGCGAACAAATGGGTTTTAAGTGTTGATGCTGACGAAAGAATTACTCCTGAGTTAAAAAATGAAATTTTAAATTTATCTCCCAATAATTTTTCTGGTTACAAAATCAGAAGAAGAAATTTTCTACTGAAAAAAGAAATTACTAGCTGCGGCTGGGGAAATGATTATCAACTCCGCTTATTCGAAAAAGAAAAAACCAATATGACTGACAGATTAGTCCACGAAGGTTTTACAGTTGATGGAAAAGTTGGTAAACTTGAAAATCCAATGCTTCATTATACATTTTCTTCATTTTCAGAATACTTCAGCAAAATAAATTACTACACAAGTCTTAAAGCAGAAGAGCTGGTAACACAAAAAGGGAAAGTTGGTGGATGGACAATTTTCTCACACACTTTGTCAGCATTTTTCTTATTCTTCTTTACAAAACGTGGATTTAAAGATGGTGTATATGGATTGATAATTTCGCTACTTCATTCAGTCAGCACTATGCTTAACTACATCAAACTGTGGGAATTACAAAATAAAAAGTAAAAGCTTATCCCCTGCTCATACATCCATACAAACACACACTCAAACAAATGAATGAATGAATGTATGCTTGTATGAAATTATATTTGTTTTGACTTACTGAACATTTACAAGTTCAACATCAAAAATCAGCGTTGAGTTTGCCGGAATTTTTTCTAATGGTCTATCACCATATCCAAGCTGTGGAGGCTTCCTGAACAATAGCATACTTCAAACCACTCTTTGTAGTTTTAAATAAACTTGAATCAACATCCCACATTTTTGCAACTATTCTGTCCTTTACTTCAAGAAGATCTACTATTACTTTTAAATCGGTATTTGGTGGAATGAATCCAATTCCTTTTTCACCATAAGCAAGCTTAGAAGGAATAATTATTGTTCTTACTCCACCGACTTTCATTCCAATAATTCCATCATCACAACCTTTGATGAATGATTCAGTATTGAGGACATATTTTACAGGCTGATTTCTAACTTTTGAATCTCCCAGCGAACGCATTTTCATATTTTGTTCTTTAGACCAATCTGAAAACAAATCAACACTGTCACCTGCCGGGACCATCCAGCCTTTAAAGTGAATTGATACAAGATCATTTGCTTTGGCTTCTCTTCCTGTTCCGAGTGAATCATCTTTGAACATCAAGCCAGATTCTAATTTGACGACTTCAGGTTTTTTATTGCAGCCAATTAAGACCGCAATTAATAAAATCGAAATAATTAAATAAACTTTTCGCATTTCTTTCCTTTTTATTTTTGACGATTGAAATATATCTAAAATATTTGTGAACTCTTCCATATGAAAAATTTTTCCCTATGATATGACGATTCGGAATTATACCTTTACATCAACTATCAAATAGAAATAATAATTTATTGCTGCAAAAATGTTTAGTTATAATTTCTTTAAAGTCATTTTCTTGTTATTAGTCTGTTTTATTATGTCCATTTTTGATGGGGCAGTTGCACAAAACAAATCTAACTTTTCTCTTAGAATCGAAAAAAGTAATGAAATTAAAAATGAAAATCCATCAGAACTGATAAGTGATTCTGATTTAGATTTCAATGAAGCGGTTTCGGGAGTAATCATACCTCCAAATGTTCTGGAAAATCTTGAGCTTATTACGGTTGAGTACTACGGTTTCGATGGCTTGCTTCACGAAGGTCAATTAGTAGTTAATAAAAAAGTGATTGACGATATAAAAGAAATTTTCAACTTCATTAAAGAAACAGAATTCCCTATAAATAAAGTCGTACCAATTAGTCAGTATGATTGGTCTGATGAAAAATCAATGCACGACAATAATACATCTGCATTCAATTACAGATTCATTTCCGGAACCAGGGTAATCTCAGAACACGCTTCCGGTTTAGCAATTGATATTAATCCACTCCAGAATCCTTATGTAAAAAATAACATTTGCACTCCTTCGGGAAGTACTTACGACACAACAAAAGCCGGAACTCTCACATCAGATTCTCCACTTGTAAAAGAATTTAAAGAAAGAGGATGGATTTGGGGTGGAGACTGGAAAAACCTTAAAGATTATCAGCACTTTGAGAAAAAGCTAAAGTAAACTTCTTCCTTTGTCTGTCCATATAAGTCGTTACCTTCTTTAAATCCTTGTAATTTTAATTCGTTCAGCATTTCATCAACACCGGTCTGCAAGCTGTCATCAAGTTTATTGTCGCCATTATCAATATAAATTTTAATATCCTTTTTCTGTCCACAAAAAGATGAGACATTATCCACAAAATTATATCTCCTGATTTTTAGAGCTGGCGAGAGACATGCTGTCATCGAAAAAATATCAGAATGTTCCCACGCAAGCATAAATGAAATTAAGCCAGCTAAAGAAGAACCTCCGGTTGCTGTGTTCCTTCTTCTCGAAAGTGTTCTGTAATTTTTATCAATAAATGGTTTTAATGAATCAATAATAAAATTCATATATGCATAACCGGTGTCATTCTCAGCATACTCACTGCTTCTGTCAATTGTATTGTAAATTCCAACAATAATTATCTCTTCCATCAATCCTTGTCTTATTAGGCTGTCTGCTGTTTCGTCAAGCTGCCAATCAACTTTAAATGTAGAGGTTCTCGGATCGAAAATATTCTGACCATCATGCATGTAAAGAACAGGATACCTTTTTTCCGGTTCTATAAAATAAAATGGTGGAAGCCAGACAATTACATCTCGTGGTTTTATCCCCTTCCCTTTCATATTAAGGTGGTATTGAACAATTCCGGTTATCTGTCCTTCGGTTTTTTGCTTTATCTGATTTGCCCAAAGTTTAACTTCTATTTCTAATGTAGTATCTCTCAAAATTTCCAGTTTATGATTTCCAGGAACAGAACCATTATCATTAAGTGCCTCAGTTTCCCAGCTACCTTTGGTTATTTTGAATTCAAGCTTTTCACCTTTTAAAAATGAAAACTTCTTTAACCACGCACCATTCGCTTGTTTGTTCAATATAATTGCATCAGGCTGCCAGTTGCCAAATTTTACTGTATTACCGGTTACATAAACAGCTGAACCTTCCTCTAAATTATCCGTTTTTACTTTTATTGTAACATTTATTTTTGGCTGAGAATGTGCTGCAACAATAAAAACTAAAACAAACGGCAGAATGAGGAGAATTTTTTTCATACTATTTTTAAAAGGATATCATATTTTTTGATGCATAGAAAAAATTTTTATATGAAATTATACTTATCAAAAATAATAATTATTCTCTTGTTGATTTTATCAGGATGCGCTGATAGATCGCTTTTTACTAATCCGACTGATCCGGGATTAGGTGGTGTATATACAATAATAAGCGGAGAAGTATCGGGCACTTTAGTAAAAAGTGAATCTCCTTATTACGCAACGAGTAATATTACCGTTGATCAAGGAACAACTCTCACAATAGAAGCAGGCACAATTATTTTCTTTAAGGAAGATGCCGGACTAAATATTAATGGTGGAATCAGAGCTATCGGCACTAAAGATAACCCTGTAGTTTTCAGGGGAGTGACTGATGTATGGGAAGGAATTCATTCCACAGAACCTACAGATAGTCTGGTTTTTATATTTTGTAAAATTCTTGACGTCTATCTCCCAATTAGTAGTGAAATTATAGATGGTGCAATTGAATGTGAAAATTCAAACCTTATAGTTAGGAACTGTTACTTCAACAATAATTATTCACACAGAGGAGGAGGATTAGCTTTAACCTACTGTAACTCGGAAATCTTCAATAATATTTTTGATTCTAATGATGTGCTGGAATATGGCGGCGCAATACTATCAGAGAATTCATCGAATAAAATTATTAACAATACCTTTTATAATAATTATAGCTCCACTTATGGCGGTGCGATAGTTATAGACGATCCTGTGTATGAAGAAATTCAGAATAATATTTTTTACGCTAATTTCTCTTACATCGGAGACAAAAGAATTCAACTTATTTCCGGGGATAGCACAAAAGTTTTTGAACAATATAATTATATGGATCCGGATAGCTTAAGCCCATTGTTCATTTCTTCGAATAATTTTCATCTTCAGCAAAATTCTCCTTGCAAAGATGCAGGAAATCCTTCACCGGAACTTAATGATACCGATGGTTCACGGAATGATCAGGGTGCTTACGGCG
>JARRKF010000466.1:0-2512 GCA_037388405.1 Ignavibacteriaceae bacterium
CCTTATTACTCTGAGTGGGATTGGTCCGGAGAAAGAAGACCATTTAATGGATTGACACTTTCACACTCAAATACGTTGGGAAACTTTGGCCTTAATGCTTCGTTTACAAGACTTGAAGAATCGAGCTACAGGCAGGATGACGACTTTAAAAAATATATAGGCTTCCTAAAAGCAAATTATGATTTTTCACCAGCTTCTTCACTCACATTTCTCGCAAATACTTTTAACAAGAGAGCGGGACAATTCCTTTACTGGAAAAATTCACGTAATGCATTAGTTCCACCCGACCAAAATCTTAATGATAGAATTGAAACAAACCGTTATTTATTCGGATTGATTTATAAAACTTTATTTAGCAATAATCTTTTGCTAAATATTAAAACCAGTTACTACAGAAATTACTTTAAAGACAGCGAAACAATTCCCAATGAATCCACTTCGAATTTGTACAGGGGTGAAGTTCAGATAAACACTAACCTGACAGATTTTATTGTTTTAACCAGTGGAATGGAAGGAAATTTTTCAAAAGTTAATTCGAGTCTTTTTGGAAATCCTGATGCATTCGGAACAGGAGCTTATGCGGTAACCGATATAAACTTTAGCTTTCCGCTTATCGCAAGCGTTGGAGTAAGATATGATTTTAGCAAGCTTGATTCATTGAAAGGTTCGGGTGCTGTTTCACCTTTTACATCAACCTCGACTGGCGGAATTACTGTAAAACCAAATCCGAATATAAAATCTGAACACAATCTAACTTTTGAACTTGGAGTAAATTATACTCCAATCGGTCTGCTCAGTATTGATGCCGCGGTTTTCAACAACGAATACTACGATATGATTGAACCCGGAATAGATCCTTTAGATGGTAAAGTTGTTTTCAGTAACCTGGTAAGAGCAAGAATACAAGGATTTGAATCGAGTCTATTAATCAACATTTTTTCAAACCAGCTTTTATTGTCGCTCAATTATACTTATTTATGGGCAAGAGACCTTGAAACAGGATTAGCTTTGCGTTATCGTCCGCGTCATATTTTTTATTCAAGTCTCGTTTTTAAAAAATGGAACTTTGATGCTGGAATAAACTTTAGATATACAAGTAGAGTTGAAGAGATTGATGAAGAATTAATTGATTTAGGAATAGTTGTTGACGGCGAATTACGAGTGCCCATTTACACAACTGATTTGAAACTTGGTTATAATTTTTTGTTGACCGGAATACCCGTAAATTTTTATTTGAATATCAAGAACATATTTAATTACAATTACGTTGAACTAATCGGAAATATCAGACCAATCAGAAGCTATTCTTTTGGCTTTAATTTAGCTATCTGATGCACTCCTTTTTCCTCTCGCTTGTATTTATCAAATTATATTTGAAACTTATGATAAGTTAAAAATTATTAAGATTAACTTTTTCCAAGAGGTGGGATTATGAAAAAAATTATTACTTTATTATTCTTTCTTCTCTTCATCGGAACTTCAATTGCGCAGCAGGCAAGTGATTACTTTCCTTCACAGACCGGATTTGAATGGAAATTTAAAGCTATTCCTCTCGACTCAGTAAGTAATCCGATTAACAATCTGGCATATTACCGGATAGACAATTTTGAATCGACCGCTAACTATCAGGGGAAACTCGCTAACATAGTGCTAACCAAATCCGGACCTCTTGGAACAATACTTCTTCAGCCTTATTTAGATTCTTTATTTTATAACACCGAAGGAACAACCGGCTACGAATATTTCAGTATTAGAAACATAGAAGCATTTTTAATTTCTTTAGATTCATTAGGAGTAGCGCCAAATTTCAGCTTCCTAAGCTTCTTCACTTCGCTTCAGGATTGGTACGATAATTACAGGTTTGCATCTCCCACAGGTACTGAATACACATTGTTGCAGAGAGATACAACAATTACAATAAGCTCATTAAATGTACCTCTTAGATTTAAATATTCAGGAAAAAGACTACTGGACGAGACAATTCCAACTGTTCTTGGAAATTTTGATTGTAAAAAATTTCTCCTTCAGTGGAAAGTCACCGCTTATTCAGTGATTGAGCTACTCACACTTAGTGATACAATCTGGATTGCACCTAACAATTGGATTGTGCAGGATATTATTCCCGGTCAGTACGTGGATAACTTAACATTTCTGGGTGTTGACCCGTTTTCAATTCCCGGACTCGATACAAAGTTAAGCGATGAGATTGTAACTGTAGAAAATGAAGGATTAAATCCAAATGATTTTTTATTAGAACAAAATTATCCCAATCCATTTAATCCATCTACAAAAATTCGCTTTGTCATTGCGAGCACTGCGAAGCAATCTCAATTTGTCACTTTAAAAGTATACAATATACTCGGTAATGAAGTCGCAACCTTGGTTAACGAAGAAAAATCGGCTGGAAATTATGAAGTTGAATTTGATGCAACAGGATTACCAAGCGGAATATATTTTTATAAACTTCACGCAGGAAATTTTGTTGAGACGAAAAAAATGGTCCTCCTTCAAT
>JARRKF010000467.1:0-2805 GCA_037388405.1 Ignavibacteriaceae bacterium
TTGTTATAGCATACAGTAACTCCGCTTAATTCTCCCTGCGAATCGCGGAGCCAAATACCACCACCATAATCTGCAGTATTATTTTCAATTCTTACGTTAATTATTCTTATATCGATTTTATCAAACTGCTCTCTATATTTGTTATAAAATTCATCAATATAAATTCCTCCACCCAACGCACTAGTGTTGTAAGAAATGGTTGAATTCTTTACAACCGGTTTTGCACTTGTATAGAAACAAATTCCACCGCCTCGTGAATCCGCAATATTTTCTTTAATAGAACACTCATCAATTACTGGATTGCTGTACAAATCAATAAGAAATCCTCCTCCCATATTTTCTGCATAATTATGTTCAATTTTACAATGGTAGATAAATGGATTTGAGATACGGCTTGAGCTGATTCCACCACCATCGAATGATTTATTATTTATTATATGACAATATCTTATTACTGGATTTGCGTAATTCTTAATATATATACCACCTCCATTCCTAGCAGCAAAATTATTAGCAATCAAACAGTGGTTTATTTTAGTATGAGATTTATTTATTAGTATGGCTCCCCCACTAGGATCAAGCCATTCAGCACATTCCTCTCCCTGCCGACAAGGAATCTCTTCCAGCATTTTTAATTCTTCCGGAGTTGATGTCTTCCCATACATTAACACACAAAATTCTAGCGTACTTAAATCTTCAGCTTCAATAAATCTTATCCCGTGCCAACCAACAGAAGTATCACTCGGGAAGAAATAAATTGAGTCCTGTTCAGTGCCCAATGCCTTAAGAATACCGTTAACAATTAATTTGTAATGCCCGGTGAAAATAACTTTTACTCCAGGTTCAATTATTAATTTTTTACCATATGGTATTTTTATTTCACCATCAATTAAATACGGTGTGTTTGCGAATTGGCTTCTATTGAAAAAAATAGAATTGAAATGAGGAAAGTACAACAGATGAATAATAGTATTTTCATCAGATTGTTAATCTCTGTCAGTATAAAGTATGATTTCAACCACAAATTGCAAATCCTTTAGTAGATAATCAAGAAAAATAAAGTTGACGATTGGCAACTAATTAAGAAAGTTACTAGCGGCTGATCAGAGATCAGTCGTGAATTCCCCACTGACTATGAAAAGTTGACCTTTTTTGTTTAATCTCTGAAATCATACACTTTTTTAATTATTTATCAAACTGTACACATATTCAAAAAGAATTTGACTTAATCAATACCATCTATTTTGTTTCTATAACAAATTAAATATTAACGCTGTAATAAGGATTAGGATTACAGAACATATGGCTGTATTAATCGAAAAGATCCAGTGATAAAATAGTGAGCCGATTTTACCGTTTTCCTTTAGAGTGATCAGTCTATACTGAGTAGCATATTTTGGTGCAAATAATCTTAAAAGTATAAAGTTTACTTTCACATTTCTCTTACGTAAGTTTTCATAAATGATAATTGTGGTTGAAATATTCCAAATCACTGACAGAGCCCCAATAATGATAAATACATTAATTAACATCATTTAATCCTACATGATTATTTTAATAAAATAATATTACTATGAGTATAGCTAATAACTTAATTAGCAATTTTAGCGAATCTGCTTTACCGATGCTTCCTCATCTTTTTCCGTTTGATTATTTTACTAGACCAGACTTTCATATCGTTAAATTAGAATCTGCAATAAATATTAAATTTAAGTCTTATCTAGTATGTTTTATTCCATCTCTCCTTGTACTCTAGCTAAATTTCTTTCAAAAATTATAAGATTTGGATCGTTTATTTTTTTGCCAATTTTTACTGCTGTCTCATAATTTTCAGTAGCTTCTTTTTTCCTTCCGGTTTTCTCCAATGCTTCAGCAAAGCTGTCATAAACGTTTGCTGAGTTAGGATACAGTTTTATATTGTATTCAAATACTTCAATAGCTTTATCAAATTCTTCATTTTGCAATAATGTGTATCCAATAATATTAAACGTAGCTTCCGAAATATCTACCTTATAATCGTATTTTGATTTTACCTGTGAATAATGATTTAGGATTGCTTCAATGCCATCAGTGGCGGTTTCCATCGTTAGTTGAAAATCGGAATAAATATATTTGAGACCCTTTAAGAGAGATACAATAGGGATGGAGCCATGGTCTTCATCATTAAATATTTGATAGTCCCATCTTAGTGTATTTGCGTTATCTTTAAGTAAGGATGTATATTTATTCAAGCTTGAATGATACGTTGGTTCATTACCTAAAGTAATAAATAATTGTCTATCAAAATTTGAAAGATTGTCTAACTTTGATGCTGCCTCTTTAATGACAAACTCGTTATCATAGTATAAATATGGACTTGCAGTAATAAAAGCATTAAATAATTCTGGCCTGATAAACATTGCATAATTTGCAAACATTCCTCCCAATGAGTGTCCGAATAAAACTCTATAGTTATTTGTTCTATATGTTTTATCTATATAAGGAATCAGTTCATCTTCAAAGAACGTCAGGAAAGTGTCTCCCCCACCCGGAATAGAAGTACCTTGAATAATAGATGGGGATAAATCTCGATTTCTATTTATATTCGGAATTCCAACCACAATCATTTGTGGTATTTGTCCACTTCGGGAAAGAAAATTTACTATGGTAGTTGCTATAAAAAAATTCTCTGTACCATCTGTAATGTAAAGTGTCGGATACTTTCTGTTCGACTCTTCATAGCCGGTTGGTGTATAAATTAAAATATCACGTTTTTCATTTAGTACTTCAGACCTAAATTCAATTGTTTGCCCTAAACTAATATAG
>JARRKF010000468.1:0-2083 GCA_037388405.1 Ignavibacteriaceae bacterium
AGATGGATGCACTATTCTGTGGCGACCCACTATTACCTCCTCTGTGGTTTTAAATTGTTCCATTGTCACTTGAAGCTCAGCTTATACTATTATTAAAATTTTATTCTGCCATTATATCATAAAGGTTAATATTCTCTGTTGATTTTTCCCGTGATATAATTGATACCAGTTAATATCACCGCATTAATATCATTCTCTTAGTTTCTGTGAATCTCTCTCTTTTTAAACTGTAGAAATAGATTCCTGAAGCCACCTGCAAACCCCGGCCATCTTTGCCATCCCAGACAACTGAATGAGCACCAGCAGGCCGCATTTCATTTATTAATGTTTTTATCTCGTTACCAAGGATATCATATATCTTCAGCGAAACCTTGCTGTTCTGAGTAAGAGAGAATGCAATGGTTGTAGTGGGGTTGAACGGATTCGGATAATTATCGAACAGAACAAATTCATCAGGTGCTAAGAAAGAGACTTCATCTTCTATAAAAACAGAAGTAGTATATTTCAAGATTAAACCATTGTCTCCTACTATCCACCCGGTTGTTGGATTAACAAAGTAAACATCCCACAGAATGTTTGTTGTTCCACTGGTTTGTTCCTCCCAAAGATTTCCACCATTGGAAGTGTGATCAATTAGTCCCTCGCTACCAACCGTCCAACCGTTATGCTCATCGGCAAAACTTACGGAATTTAGCACCACCTCTGGCGTCGAATACTGTTGTTCAACCCAGGTATTTCCACCATCGGTACTTTGGAAAATAAACTCTGGATATCCAACGACCCAACCAATGTTTCTATCAATGAAATCTACAGACATCGGTAGCCCAGGTGGAAATGTCGCCACAGTTACTAATTCCCACAAGTTCCCACCGTCAGTTGTTTTAAGAATATCACTTTCTATGGCTCCTGAGGCGGATGTTGCAGCCCAACCATATAATGAATCAACAAAGTCAACATCACTAATAACCTCTGAAAACGGACTAATTTGTTGATTCCAATTAGCTCCCCCATTGGTTGTTTTTAATATCGTTCCACCAAAGCCGACTACCCATCCGGTTGAATCATTGGTAAAATCAATCGACATCAAATCATAAATTGTAAAGCTGTTTTGAGACAACCAGTTATTACCACCATCTGAAGTTTTAAAGATAGTCCCTTGTGATCCGCAAACCCAACCCGTGTTTTCATCGGTAAAGAACACACAATTTAATCCATTGTTGGTTCCGCTGACTTGCTGGTTCCAGTTCTGTCCTCCATCGGTAGTATGCAAAATGACACCATAACTGCCTACAGCCCATCCATTTAATTCATTAANTTGTTGCGGGCAGTATATAACTTCTTGTTACTCATTTTCCGCTCCTGTTCACCACTTATTCTTTATTATTGTATAAAAACCATTTTCTTTGTCTCAACAAAGTAACCTGCTCTCAAAGTATAGAAATAAACACCACTAGATAAACCTCTGGCATTAAACTGTATTTTATGATTTCCTGCGATGACTACTTGGTTTATCAGTGTTTTTACCTCTTCGCCAAGCAAGTTAAAAACTTTCAGGGAGACAAAAGTATTTCTTGGAATGGAAAAGTTGATGATCGTATTCGGATTAAAGGGGTTTGGATAGTTCTGTGATAGTTCAAACTCATCCGGAATCTGAACATTTTCGATATCGGTATTAGTAACAGTCTCGTGATAGTGAAGTATAATACCATTACTCCCGACTGCCCAACCATCTGCTTCATCAAAAAAGAAAACGCCACGTAAATCATCTTGTATTAGAACTTCCTGTTTAAGCCAGGAATTTCCACCATCACGGGTTTTAAAGAGCGTTCCATCAAAACCGGTGTACCACCCTTTATTTTCATCAGTAAAGTATAGATCAGAAATAGATGAACTGGTTCCACTATTTTGAATTTGCCACGTGCTACCGGCGTCTGTTGTTTTGAGTAAGAATCCATTAATTCCGCCGATCCATCCGATGTTCTGGTCTGAAAAATAAATTATGTATAAAGAAGTATTCTGAAAATTAAAGTTCGAAGTCCAGGTTTGACCACCGTCAGTAGTTTTCAGAATATAATGCTGAAAT
>JARRKF010000468.1:2089-5598 GCA_037388405.1 Ignavibacteriaceae bacterium
TAGTATGTCGCGGATTTCCCGATAAGCCGCTGTTTTGCTGTGTCCAGGTTTGTCCGCCGTCGGTTGTCTTCAGGATAAGGTGATCATCCAAAGTCACTGCCCAGCCAAGAGATTCATTTAAGAAGTACATTGATCTAATGCGTGCAGTTGTGGGAACATTCAACTCAAACCAATTTTGACCTCCATTAGTTGTTTTAAACATCTTACCATTATCACCGCAAACCCAGCCGGTGGTTGCATTAACGAATGTAAGGTCATAGAAATTATCCGCAGAACCACCCACGCCCCTGATAGTCCACTGTTCACCACCATCGCTGGTGTGAAGTAATAAACCATCATCAGCTGCGGCCCAACCTTCGCTCAAACTCGTAAACTGAACTGCCCTAATATCCTGTGAAATACCGCTTGTCTGAAATTGCCAATTACTTACAGGAGGATTTTCTATAAGATTATTTTTATAAATACTAAATCCGGCAGCTCCATCAGTAACATAAACGTATTTGTCCGAGGCTTCTAAACCGAATATATCATAGGGTAAACGATATTGATCAAGATAAACGGGATTTGTATCTTCTAAGTAAAATAACCAGATATCATGAGCATCGCTTGCATACCAGAAACTGTCGACAGCAGCAATATCAAAAAATGAACCGGTTGGGTAAGAAAGAACTTCCAGCGGTATTTCGGGATTGATTATATCATAAACACGCACACCATAGTAGCCCGGACATACATACATCAAATTATTTCGAATAGAAATATCCCGAACAGTAGGTAAGATAAGATGATTGGCTTCGACGGGGTTTTGAGGATCGGTTACATTCAATATTCTTAATCCCGCAGCGTTAGTTGCGATAAACAGATAACCATTGTAATACGCCAATTCGTTAACATAACTTTGAAACTGGGTACTGCTGACTTCGACCGGATTGTTAGGATTTGTAATGTCAACAATTTTGATATTAAAAAATGTGTTAGGAGGATAAGTTTCAACGATGTATGCATAGTTTTCACTCAATTCAAGCTTTGAGGCATTAAAATTTTCAATACCCGATACCAAAGTCGGTGAAGCCGGGTCCGCAACATCAACAATTTTAAATCCCGCTTCCCAGCAGGCGAGGAATGCAAGACTATCCTTTATTTCAACATCGTAAGTGTAACCGGATGTCTCGAACTGTCCGATTAGTACAGGGTATTCAAGATTGGAAATATCTATCATTGATAAACCGTCAGCCAAACGGGCAACATAAGCGATGTTATCTTTAACAACCGCAGCGCGTGAGGATGAGAAACCGTCATACGAACCGACGAGTACCGGAGACGAAGGGTTTGTTATATCAAAAATGTTAAGTCCCTCTGAACCAACTGCAATATATGCATAGTTTCCTGCGACATATAAATCTAAACCATAACTATCAATTGCGCTTCCAATTAAATAAGGAAATTCGTTATTTGTGACATCCCAGATAAACAAGCCATCGATATTAAGGATATAAGCTAAATTCCCTCTTACTTCTATATGCGTAATTCCCCCAACATCGGTTTTGCTATACCCGCCTCCATAAATGATCCATAAATATTCGTTCTGTCCGACATAATAAGCTTGAGTACCACCAAATACAGCATCGCAATTTCCAATTGGAAGATAACCAAATAACGATAAATGACCGGAACCATCCATGTATAAAACTGCATAATTTTGTTCTCCTGTAGCGTGAACATAACCTGATTGATCAATATGAATATTGTGTGCGGGATTACCCACATAATCGTTGGAGGAAACCTGGAAAGGATTATAAGGATCGGAAACATTTACAGAATTTATTTCACCGAATCCACATTCAAAGACTGCAAAGTCTCCTCTTACCTGAACGTGCCCAACCGGCGTTTCAACTCCGCTGTAGTAAATTTCATTTCTGCTGTATAAAAATGGAAAGGAAGAATCCTCGACGTTCCATATTTCATAACCACCTTCGCCACAGGCAAGATATAATCTTTCCGTACTAACATCATAAAATATGTCATCGACTAATCCTGCCGTTCGTAAGCCAAACAATTATTAATCCGAAAAGAGCAAAACTGAAACATTTTGGTTTCATCTTTCCAGTTCCCTAATTTTTACTCCACCAGCACCATTTTTTTGGTGGCTGTGAAAACACCGGCCTTAATCCGGTACAAATAAATCCCTGATCTAACCGGCTTTCCATGGTTGTCCTGCCCATTCCAGTTTATGGTTCTTAATCCCAGGGTTTGTACTTCATCCACCAGGGTTCTAACTTCCTCCCCAAGAACATTGTAAATTTTCAGCGTAACTTTTGATTGGATTGGCAAAGAATATTTGATTACAGTTTCCAGGTTAAACGGATTAGGATAATTTTGAGCAAGATAAAAAGTTTTTGGTACATCTGATGGAGGCTTAATATTTACCAAACCAGGTCTCAATCTTCGCCAAACGCCATTGTAATCTGTGCCGGCAAACATAAATGAGTCATTTGCGGTAAATGCTTCCACTGCGGCACGCTGTCCAAGTCCTTCACTGTATGAGGAGAATGAAGCACCATTATTGTAGGATACATAAATCCAGTTTGGTTCCAAATCTGTTCCGGCAAGTAGCATCCCATTACCCAGTGGACCGAGTTCAAACACTGAGGCATCCGCAGGAAAGCCACCACTGACAAACCATGTACTACCATAATTGGAAGAGTAACGGCCACCCTCAAAGAATGAACCGGCAAAAGCATAATTATCAATGGCAGCAACCTCTATATAGTCCACAGTACTTTGAAGAGATAAACTCCAGTTAATGCCATTATCACTGGATCGATAAATACCAGCACCCGAAACCGGCGCATAAGCATAGCTACCAGCGGCAGCAATACTGGGGATATGTAGATTGGGAATGTTTGTCTGATACCAGTTTGAGCCCTCATCGGGAGAATAATAAATCCCCTCATCTGTCGCGGCGATAATATTGTTCCCACTAGCGACCAGACCTTTAATAAACGATAAACCAGGAGGAAAGCCCGCATTACCACATCTGATCCAGGTTCCGCCATTATCGGTCGACTTATAAACAGAAGCATCAAAATAGAGCTGCATACTCGCATATATGACTCCATCTAACTCGCACATATCCCAAACATCACCATATTTCGTGGTATCATTTGTTCCTGCCAGTTTCACCCAGTTGTCACCGTTATCATCTGTCCTGTATGCACCATCACGGGTTCCGGTAAAAACACTTGATCCATATTCAATTAAAGAAAGTATGCTGGAACCCGCCGGAAAACCGGTCACGGATTTGCTCCATTGTAAACCCATATCCGTCGATCTGTAAATGCCAACATAATGAGTCCCCGCGATTAGGGTTGATGAGTTGGTTGCGGTAATAGCACGAACATCTTTGGGACCCATACCGTCATTTGCCGGTACCCAGGTTGAGCCATCATCGGTAGATTTATACACACCATCATATGATGTCGCAATATAAAATGTTGACCCAATTGCTG
>JARRKF010000469.1:0-5092 GCA_037388405.1 Ignavibacteriaceae bacterium
ATTAGCAGTGATATAATTCTTGCTTTCAGGATTTACTATGGAAGAATAATTAAGCCATGTTTTTGCCATATGAGTTGTTGTAATAGTTTGTTCTGTTGTATTAGATTCTATAGGATAGCTATGGCTAATTACTTGACTGTCTTCTACCGCAAAATTTATAAGTGCAATCGGTGGGATGCTTAAATCGAAATGAACCCGTGTAGTATTACTCTGTTGCCCTACAGCAATGTTAGTCAATAACTGAAATATGAAAATAAATGCAATAAAAATTACAGCTTTCTTCATAATTTGTCATTGTTTTTAGTCTGGTCGTAAAAGTATACTCAATCTGAAAATTAAGGCGTAAGGAAATCACTGATATTTGCTTCCGAAATCCTGATAATCATCCTAAAACTCAAATCAAACGCAGGATTTCACCAAATCGAAATAATACCTTTTTTAATAGCATATTTCACCAATTCTACATTAGAATTAATATTTAACTTTTCATAAATGTGTTGCTTGTGTGTTCCAATTGTTTTAACACTGACAAATAGTGCTTCTGCTATTTCACTACTAGATTTTCCTTCCGCAATGAGTTTTAAAACCTCCAATTCTCTTTCCGTCAGGATGGGATCGACCTGCTAAAGTACTTGTTTCCGGAATTTACCGTATTAATAGCCAGAATCAGTTCTTCATATGCACAGGTTTTAAACAAATAGCCATAAGCTCCGGCTTCTAACATCCCTCTAACAAAGTTCTTTTCAGCATGCAATGTAAGTCCAATCACTTTCAATTCGGGCACTTTATTTTTTAAGATTCCCGTAGCTTCGATCCCGTTAATCACAGGCATTCCAATATCCATTATTAAAATATCAGGCTTTAATTTTTGTGCATTTTCGATAGCCTGTTTACCGTCCTGGGCCTGACCAACAACTTCAATATTCGGATCATCTGCCAACAAAGTAGCCAGACCTTCCCTTACCAATTGATGATCATCTGCAATTAGAATTTTTATAGCCATTTTCTTAGTTATTTAGAACAGGAACACATACTGTTACTGTTGCTCCTTTATTAATTTCTGATTCAATATTAAGATTTCCCTGAATGGAATCAAGTCTTTCACTAATACTAAATAATCCATATCCTCCAACATTACTTGATTTAATGTTAGCATTTTCATTAAAACCCTTCCCATTATCACATACAGAAATACAGTAATTTCCATTAGAGCTGTATATCTTTACCGCGATTAAACTTGCTTCTGCATGTTTTGTGACATTAATCAATAATTCACTAATAATACGATATAACAAAATACGGGTATTACTGTCTATTTCCAGCTTGGAGAACTCACTTTGAATAGTAGTTTGAATTTTATAATTACGCTCTAATTGGTTTAATTTCCAGCGGATTGCTGGCATCAGTCCAAGCTCATACAAAATTGGAGGGCTCAAATCATAAGTCAGATTCCTTGATCTTATAATAGCTTCACTTAATAATTCTAAAGATTTCCGAACAACTTTTTTAACTTCATCCGGAAGACTTTTCTTTTGCAATGAAGATAAACTGATACGTGTTATTGAAAGAAGTTGACCAATACCGTCATGTAAATATTCAGCAATTCTACGCCGTTCTTTTTCTTCTGCCACATCAAGTTCGGCGTTCAGCCATTTCAGTTTCTTATGATCCTCCCTGATCTTCCGAAGGCTTTTATTCAAGTCTTCTTCTGCCTGTCGGCGTCTGGTTATGTCGTGGGTAATACCACGGTAACCAATAAATTTTGATTTTTTATCATATATTGGGAAACCGCTTATTGTAAGCCAGATTTTTCGATTTGTATTATCCAGACAAAGTATCTCAATATTATTGTAGTATGATTTCTCCTGAAAAATATCTAGCAACATTTTATTTGCCTCATCCTTTTGATTTACAGCCCTATAAAAATCAAAAATGTGCTTTTTACCTATAATTTCTTCACTTTTCGTACCTAGTATATTCTCAACCACAGCACTTACATAAGTAAACAGTCCTTTTGAATCTACTTCCCAAAAGAATTCATGGGCATACTCAGATATTTGTAAGAACCGGGTTTCATTATTATTTATTTCTTCCGCTTGATTTTTGATAAATAATTCGAGACTTTTATTAACAACGCTTCTGCACCTATATCCATACCTCTAATCCTGTCACGGGTAGTTTGCATATAAGCAGAAACCAAAAGAATAGGGATATGTTTTGTTGCCTTATCGTTTTTTAGAATCTCACACACTTGAAATCCATCCATTCCAGGCATAACGATGTCGAGCAAAATGGCATTAGGCTTTAATTCTTTTGCCAGCCGGATCCCCTCATTTCCTGAAAGCGCTGTATAAACAGTGCATTCCGGAATATTTCTCGTCAACACAAATTTTGCCAAATCAAGATTGACACGGAGATCGTCAATTGCCAAAATTTTATTCATATTGTTGGAATGTTAATAATTTCTTTTCGTCAGGCAGACAATTCACTTTTAAAAGCAATTTCTGTTTCCCATGCTGAATTATAGGGGGTTGTAAAGTAAAAAACCGAACCCCTGCCTTCTTTGCTATCAACCCAAATTTTGCCTCCAAGTCCTTCCACAAATGCCTTAGTGATAGTCAATCCCAATCCTACCCCCCGAACTTCCCTTGTATTTGTCTCATTGCCTTGTCTGAATTTTTCAAAGATAATTTTCTTTTGTTTTTTACTGATGCCAATCCCATTATCTTTTACGTAAAATTCCAGATTTGAGCCCCTTTTTGTATAACCTAGTTCTATTTTACCATCATGACTATATTTCAAGGCATTATCGACTAAATTAGCAAAAATAAAGTTAAGTTTTTCGCTATCCGAAATAATCATTGCCTGTTCATTAGTTAAGGGGGTATTGAAAGAGAAACTTATCCCTTTCTCGTCAGTCTTAGATTTAAAGAAATTATACACAGATTCTATTTGCTCATTTATATTTGTCGCTGACATTGTGACTTTAGACTGACCTGTCTCAATATTTGCCATTTCAATTAGTTCATTAATCGTGTTAAGCAAAACATGACCACTATTTTCTATATATTCTATAAATTGACCTCGTTCAAAGTCACTGAAATCAGAGCCCTTAAGCAGATCCACAAAACCCAATATTGCATTCAAAGGCGTACGTATTCAGTAATATCTTCTTTAACTGCAAGAAAATTAATAATGCTTCCAGCCGGGTTAAAAACAGGTGAAATTAAAGCACTTTCCCAATACATTTCCCCATTTCGTTTTTTATTATGAAATTCACCGTGCCATTCTTTACCGGAAAGTACCGTGTTCCACATATCTTGATAAACTTCAACCGGAGTTTCACCAGACTGGAAGATACGAGGATTCTGTCCATGCAAATCTTTAACAGTATATCCGGTTAGTTCAGAAACTTTTGGATTACAATAAACAATTTTGCCTTCAAGATCTGTAATCAGCACCGACACTGGGCTTCGATCCAATGCCTTATAAGCTTTTTTTAATTCAAGTTGCAGCTGGTCAATCCGTAATTTTTCGTGATACATAATTTGATTCTCTTCCAGAAGCTTATTTGTATCTTTCTTATACTTAATTACGGACTTAAGTTGTGCTATTAGCTCCGTTGAATTTATCGGTTTTGTCAAAAATAAAAGAGCACCGGCTTCTAACGCTTTTATCCGGAGAAAACTATTTGATGGCAAAGAGCTAATTAGAATTACCGGGGCTAAAGCGGAATCACTTTCTTTTAATCTTTTGCAAGTCTCAATGCAGTCGTTAGGAGCAGCCAGGTTAATTATAATAATATCGTAAATTTCTTTCAGTGCTTTTTTAACACCTTCATTACCAGACTTTGCAGTAACAATCTTAACATTGGGAAATGCACTGGTAATTAAATTTTGACACGCAATCAAACTGATTTGCACATCATTTATAAGTAGAATTTTTGTCATTTTTGATGGTTTTAGGTAATCTTTTGTTATTTAGGCTCCAATATTTTGCCCTCTGGAATTGTTAGTCAAATTTGGCATTAAAGTGACGGGGACATGTCCGTTTTAACTAGTCATCGTGTCCTAATGTGATTTGGATTCAATTTTAGCGGGCTAAATAATATAATCTTCATGTACGTCGTTTTTTTCTTATAAATTGAGTTGCTTCAAATCCATCATATAAATTTGAAGAAGTCAACCATTTTATCGCTTTTAAACCTATTTCAAATGAAAACATTTGCATTCAGGTAACGTTCGTTCATCTTTGAACTTCTTTTCTGGCAACACCCCCACATTTTCTTCCTGTAAGTTGTCTTTAGATCAAAATAGTTGAAGCCTTATACGAGAGTATCTTATTGGTAAATTTTAAATGAGAATTATTTAGTAACTCTTAGTATCACTCTGTGAACGCTTAGCTAGAACTGTAAGTTTTTTCTGCTCCAAAGATATATATAATTATTTCCAAAAAATTTCGACTTTTATGAATTTACACAACTGTTTTAACAACCTGAAAGACAATTCTTAGATACAAACAGCAGACCTAAAATAAGTTTCAAAACCGGTTATTAATTGTAAAACTAAAACACTGCCTTGATATAACTTTTTGTTTTTCAAGTTTATTTAAAATCCAAAAATAAAATCAATCTGAAAAATAGCACATAAGAAAACACCTGATATTTGCTTCCAGCAATACTGATATTTACTTCAAATAAAAAATTATCAAAAGAATAAAATTGTTTATTTTTTTGATTTTAAGCGCATTGTGAAATTTTTCCTGGAATTCCTCTATTTTAAGCATAACAATATCATGCAAAATAGCCTTCGGCTTAACTTCTTTTGCCAGCCAGATTCCTTATTTACATATAAGCTTCTTAATTACAACACTTTCCAAAATATTACACGTTAAATATATTTGATAAAATCCAGGTAAACACTGAGATCATCAATTGGAAATTCTCATTCATTATGTTGGGCTATTGAACAATCTTTTCTTTATAAAGACATTTCTATTTTAAGGATATCTTCTTTTTTCCATGCTGAATTATAAGGAATCGTAAAGTAAAATTTGGAACCTTTGTCCACTTCACTTTCAACCCATATTTTTC
>JARRKF010000470.1:0-1011 GCA_037388405.1 Ignavibacteriaceae bacterium
AACCAAATCAACTTAACAATATGACTTTTGGTGATTTTGATAAAAATGGAATTACTGATTGCGCTTTCGTAGAAGGCGCAGGTGGGCAAGAAGCATTTATTGCCGAGTATAATGATAGTATTAATAATTTTTCTACTGTTTTTCATTATTTTACAACTGGCCAAACGGAATTTTCCGGTTTTGCAATAGGTGATTTTGATAAGGATAATTTAACAGAGCTTGTTTTTGGAACTGGACAAGGAGAAATATTTTTAATTGAAAACACAGGTATTAATTCTTATGAGATATTCTGGAGAGAACCATTTTCCACTTACAACGCATATATGAAAACGGCTACGAATGATATTGATGAAAATGGTAAACCAGAGTTCTGGATTGGTGGTCAGGATTTTGTTGAAGGTATTTCGAGATTCCAATGCTATGAAGCGAATGGAAACAATTCTTATGAACAGGTTGCAATGATTGAAATAAGGTATTTGGTTTCTTTTGATGCTAATTATCTTCAATCAGCAGATATGGATAATGACGGGATTGATGAACTAATAATATCTTTAGGACAGTATGTACTAATTCTGAAATTCGACGGTTCACCAAATGAACATAAATATAAAATATATTATGTTAAAAATGGTGAACAGACGCAACCAGGAAGTACATTCTATCCTGCAAATATTTATGATCTGGACGGAGATAATAAAAAGGATATTATATTACCAATGGATATTTATATTAATCCGCAACGGGTGTCATTCTCATATCTATTAAAACAAAATTATACTAATTCTTTGGAAAATGATATCCATTTTCAAGAGACTTCCTTCAACTTGGTGCAGAACTACCCTAATCCGTTCAATTCATCAACAAGGATTGATTATTCGATACAATCAGCGGGTCTTGTAACACTTAAAATCTATGATATACTTGGGAATGGTATTGCTAATTTAGTTGATGAAAGAAAAGAGCCTGGAAATTATTCTGTTACTTTCGAAGCAGGGAGTTTGCCGAGTGGAA
>JARRKF010000470.1:1129-5357 GCA_037388405.1 Ignavibacteriaceae bacterium
CAAAGAAACTTATTCTTTTAAAGTAACTTGCTCTTTGTTTAAACCCTGCCTTAACGGCAGGGTTCTTTATTTTAATTCGCAGTTATATTTTCAAAAAGTAACAGCCATGAGAATTCATTCTGTTAAATAAAAAATAATCTATGTTACCAGTTCATCATATTCTTTATGCTTTGAAACGAATGACTGAACATAAGTGCAGCCAGGTTCAACTTTTAGGTTATTTTTCTTAGCATATTCAAAGGCGGCTATAACTACTTTAGCCGCCAAACCTTTTCCCCGCAATTCGGGATCTGTGTAAGTGTGATACATATTCATTCTGTTATCTTCTATGTTGTAATCAACGTAAGCTTCTTTATTATCAATTGTAATAATAAACTGCTTTTTGTCCTTGTCGTGAATAACTCTTTCTTCCATTATTATTTACTTTTCCATAGTGAAGTTAAATTCTTTATTTGAAAATCTGCCAGTGTTTGCATAGTAAGTTTTTTCAACAAACTTAACATGCTTATTCCTATCTACAGTAATAATAGTTGATGATCTTGTACCGTACTTTTCTGATTTGATAAAGATAGAGGAGAGCATTCTTTCCAGCTCAAGCCCAACACCGGTATCGGGCAATTCTTCATCTTTTGCGGGAGAAGTATCATCGAGCAGGTTTAAAATCTCCCAAGGATGAATATTCTGCTGTTCAATTAAATGCTTCAACTGTCGTTTACTTTTTTCAACTTTTGGCCAGGGAGTATCCAGAATAGCATTACTAATTCCGTGAATGCCGGGCTCAAGCTTTTTCAATCCGTCAGTTTTATTGGAGAAATAGAAAAGTTCATCAACGTATCCCAGAATAAGATTAAAACCGTTGTAATTATTTAACTCAGGTTTCAATCTATTATAATATTTCTCCGGATTAATATCACTTACTAAAAAATCCAGTGTAAGTTTACCGCGTGAAGGAGCATCGTTTCTGTGATTTTTCAAATCTCTAAAATTAGTGATTGCAGCAAATCTACCTTCTTTTGTAATACCGAGCCAGGTTCCGCCAGCTTGCAGATCTTTTCCAGCCAGCAGATCAGGATGATCTTTCCAGAAATCAGCCTGTTCACTTGGTCGGTCGTAAAATTCATCCCTGTTTGCAGCAAAAATTAATTTATAATCTTTGAGGGTGTTATTTGCAAAAACTATTAAGCACATTTTTTATTAGTTATTAGTCTTTTAGTTATTGGTTTTAGTTTTTCAGTTATTTGTTTTAGCTGCTCAGATTAACCAGTTTTCGTGATAGTTTCAGACTCTAAACTAAAGACCGGAAGCTTCTTCTACCGCACGGTAAATTTTTTCTTCGGGTTTAACTGCACCGATTTCGAAAGAGAGAATGAGCTTATCGAAATATTTTAGGAACTCATATTTCTCCCAACCATATTTTTTGTGGATTGAATCGGTATTAGAAAGCAGAAATAATTTGTAATTTTTCTTCAACGACGGAAGAAGAGAAATTACATCTTCGTTTAGTGAGAAAATATCGGCATAATACTTACAAAAAGTTATTTCATCTATTTTGTGATCAACAATCTTGAGCATTTTGTTGATAAATTCTTTTTCAGAAATTTTTCCGCTTTCAAATTGACGATGTAAATTATAGTTCGATTTAAAGAATTCATAGAAACGATTGCCTAATCCGTTTTCGACTTCATTAAGTTTATTTATAGCTTTGGAATAATCGAATGGAATGAGAACATTTCCCAAATCAAATACTATTGCAGAAAAATTTCGTTCGGCCATTTACTCCAGAACCTCGAACATGCTGTCTTCTAAACCGGTATTAATTTCTATACTTTGAACAGTGAGATCAATTTCCTGATTACCAAAATATTGAGTTATTAAGAAAGGGAATTTTATTCCATCCACTTCACGATAATCTGAAAAGTAAGTTTCCTGTTCAAACAATCCTTGCTTGGTTTGAATTTCTTTTATCTCCTTGATCTTTAACCCGGTTGCAACTGAGTAATATTGAAACCATCTTATTCCTGAAGGCAGGACATACTTAATTTCGAAGCAATCTTCGGTACTGTCTACCATTTCCCTTCCGACATATTCTGATTGAACGCCGTAACTTTCCGGATCAAGAATAAACTGCATAATAGCATCATATTTTAGTCTCTCGAGTTCCTTTCCCTCAATATCAATTTTTTCATTACCAACTTTCATTACTCCCTTACCATCGCTGTAATAAAGTGGGAGTAATAACCACAGGATCTGTTTGAAGAGTATCGTTATTTTGAGCAAAAAGACAACCCGAAATTGTCAAAATAAAAATCAGTATAAAGTGTTTGTAATTCATAGCTTTTCGTCAATTTTTCTTTGAATAAAAGATAAAAGATAGTTACAACAATATTAACACAAAAATTTTTCTGATTTATTAATTTGGCTTTTGACTAAGTTTAAAGTGAAATTAACTAAATATTTTTTTATGAATAAAATATACCTGCTTTTAGTCGTATTGTTCAGCTTTTACTCTTTATATCCACAAACAATTTCTATCTTGGGAAGGGTGAATGATATACAATCGGAAGATGCACCGCCGTACGCAAATATTCGGGTTTTGAATACTTCTTTAGGGACTGCTGCAAACATCAACGGAGAGTATGAACTAAAACTTCCACCGGGAAAGTATTCTTTAGTCGCTTCCTATATTGGCTATTATTCAGATACTGTTGACGTTGATGTAAGGAACAATATTAAGAATTTAAATTTTTCATTAAAGAAGACTGAAATACAATTTCCCGAAATAGTTATTCGTCCTGGAGAGAACCCAGCATTAGAAATAATTAGAAAAGCGATAGCGAGGAAGAAAGAAAGAAATGAAAAACTTGATTCTTATGAGTTTGAAGCTTACACAAAAGGGCTTATTAGAACCACTGATGAAATAAGTGCACGAGGTCATACTGTTTCTGCAGGAGTTGGTACTGGTGATGATTCATCTGCTTTGAAAATTACCGGAATTCTTGAAAACCAGAGCAAGGGTTACTTTAAGAAACCAAATGAATTTAAAGAAGTTATTATTGCTCGAAAGCAAAGTGCAAACTTTCCTCCGACAATTAATATTCTTACCGGAGGTAGATTAATACAGAATTTTTATGAAAATGATATCGCATTTTTCAGTGGTGATATTCCTGGTCCCATTTCGGATGAAGCGCTGGATTACTATTACTACTATATTGAAAATGTCGTTTTAAAAAACGACCGAAAAGTTTTTAAATTATATATGGCACCAGAAAACTCAGACGATCCCGGTTTTGTGGGAAATATTTTTATTAACGACAGCACTTTTGATCTAATTCAGGTTGAACTCGAGCTAAACCGTTCAGCGAATCCCGGAGGAATCTTTGATACAATCAGCATATTCCAGCAGTTTGCCAGTTACGATAGTTTTTACATGCCGGTTGATTACAGACTTTTCACAAAGGGAAATGTTCTGGGGCTTGCCAAGTTTGGCTTTGAGCTGAATACAATTTTGTACGATTATAAAATCAATCCCCAGATCAGTGATGATTTATTTACAAAAGCAATTGTAACTGTTCTGCCGGATGCAGATAAAAAAGATTCAACCTATTGGACAACGACACAAACAATTCCCAATACAGTTGAAGAAGACAAAGCTTACAACAGAATAGACAGCTTAAGGAAAGTACCTGTAACTTTTTGGGATCAGTTTTCATGGTTAAGCACAAGAACGTACTTTTCGGAAAATTTTGCAATTAACGGCACACTTAACTTATGGCGGTTCAACAGAGTTGAAGGATTTACTCCGCGACTTGGATTTTATCTCGAAGATTATTTTGATCAAAGATTGAATTCATCTTTGGATTTTGCTTACGGTTTCTCAGACAAACGATTAAAAACAGATTTTGCATTTGAATATCTTTTAGGTGATTACCGAACCACTTCTATTAATTTTAATGCATACAATACTATTAAGATAGTCTTCGGCAGTTCGGATGAATATTCAGATCTGACAGCATCGCTGCTTGCTTTGTTAAATAAAGAAGAATTCAGGAATTACTACTACTCGGCAGGTTTTGATATAAAAATTGAAAGTGAAGTCTTCCCCGTACTTGCATTAAGTGCAGGATTTCTAAATCGAAAAGATAAGAACGCGCAGAATAATACGGATTTTGCTTTTTTTAGAAAGGATAAAGATTATTCGGTTAATCCACCTGTTTACGATGTTAACCTG
>JARRKF010000471.1:0-5592 GCA_037388405.1 Ignavibacteriaceae bacterium
CATTTTCTTTTTGCTGCTTGGTATTCCTCTTATGTGGATTGAATGGGGGATAGGAAGGTACGGGGGGAAATACAATCATGGCAGCACTCCGGGAATGTTCGATGTTCTATGGAAAAATCCTGTTGCAAAATATATTGGTGCACTCGGTTTAGTGATGTCAATGATAATTATGATTTATTATACCTACATAGAATCGTGGACGTTAGCGTTCAGTTATTTTTCGGTTAATCAATCTTATTTTGGACAGACAACTCATGAATCAATGAGAGGTTTCTTATACAGTTTCCAGGGAAAAGAAACCGGTGACTACTTCACATCAGTTTTACCGGCATATATTTTTATGCTCATTACATTTGTTATAAACTTCTGGATATTATATAAAGGACTTTCAAAAGGGATTGAGCGACTTGCAAAAATTGCCATACCAATGCTCTTTATTTTTGGGATTATTTTAGCCATTAGAGTAATAACCTTAGGCACACCAGTTCCATCTCATCCAGAAAATAATGTCGCTAGTGGTTTTAATTTTATATGGAATTTAAATTTTAATAGAATTGCAGATCCAAAAGTGTGGCTTGCTGCTGCTGGACAAATATTTTTCACATTATCTGTCGGGATGGGATCAATTCATGCTTATGCAAGTTACTTAAAACCAAAAGATGACATTGTTCTCTCCGGTTTGTCAACAGCTAGTCTAAATGAATTTGCTGAAGTTGGAATCGGAGGTTCAATTGCTATTCCTGCTGCTGCGGCATTTTTTGGAATTACATTAACTACACAAATTGCTTCTGCCGGAGCATTCGATTTAGGATTTGTTTCTATGCCCCTTATCTTCGAAAAAATTCCTTTAGGATTTTTATTTGGTACGCTTTGGTTTTTACTATTGTTTTTAGCAGGAATTACTTCTTCTGTGGCAATGGGACAACCGTTTATCGCTTTTCTTGAAGATGAATGAATGAAATGGATTACTGGGCAGGCACATTTGGATTGGTTGTATTTGCTTTTTTAGAAACGGTTTTGTTTATGTGGATATTTGGAGCCAAAAAAGCGTGGGAAGAAATGAATGAAGGAGGAGATTTCAGAATACCAAAAATCTTTTTCTTTATAATGAAGTACATAACTCCCGTCCTATTATTATGTATAATGGTCTGGTGGTTTGTTGAAGATGCTGTACCTGTCCTTTTACTTCAAGGAGTTGAATCAGTTAAAGTTCCATAAATTTGGGGTGCAAGAATTTTGATGTTAGTAATTACTGCCGGAATTTTGTTAATGATTAGAAGTGCTTGGAATAAAACTAAAAAATCTTACTGACCATTTAATAAATTAATTTATGCTGCAAGTGAATCACTATCTAATTCTGTTTTAATAATAATTTTTCATGAATAAAAACAGAACGACAACCTCCGTGAGGGAAGTTGTTAGAGCAATGGGGATAGTTTTCGGGGATATTGGAACAAGTCCGATTTATACTCTCACTAGAATATTTTTTCTGATCGAACCTAATAAAAGAGATGTACTTGGCGTTCTTTCTCTTATTTTCTGGACACTAATTATTATTGTTACAATCCAATATGCCTGGCTGGGAATGTCACTTAGCATTAAAGGTGAGGGAGGTATTATCGTGCTTAAAGAAGCACTTGTCAATACTTTAAAGAGCGGCAAGAAAATCGGGATCGCCTCCGCACTTGGATATATAGGAATCTCTCTAATTCTCGGTGATGGAATGATAACTCCTGCTATCAGTATTCTTTCAGCTGTGGAAGGACTTGAATTAATTCCTGAGTTTGGAACAATAAGTACTTCAATAATAGTACTGATTACTTGTTTTATAACTATTCTTCTGTTTTCCATACAAGCTCGAGGAGTAGATAAAATTGCAAAATCATTTGGACCAATAATGATTATCTGGTTCGTAAGTTTGTTCATTTCAGGAATCTTTTATTTAATTAGCTATCCATCGGTGCTTGAAGCAATCAACCCTTATTTCGCAATTGAATTTTTGTTTCATCATGGATTTGTTTCTTTTTTAATATTAAGTGATGTTATTCTTTGTGCAACAGGTGGTGAAGCATTGTACGCTGATATGGGCCATCTTGGTGGCCAATCTATTCGATATGCTTGGGTTTTTGTCTTTATAGCACTGATTGCAAATTATTTTGGACAAGGAGCTTTTTTAATTCATGGTGGTACAACTTCTCAAGTTCTCTTTTCATCAATAAATGAAATTTCATCGTTATTTTATTTGCCATTTCTGATGCTTGCACTTTTTGCTACCATAATTGCATCCCAGGCAATGATTAGTGCAGTTATTTCTCTGATATTTCAAGGAATTAATCTTAGAATATTTCCTTTGATGAAAATAAAATACACATCAACCGAATTAAGGTCGCAAATTTATATTGGATCTGTAAATTGGATTTTGATGATTGCGGTTCTTGGAATGATTTTGATATTTCATTCTTCAGAAAATTTATCAGCTGCATATGGATTGGCTGTAACCGCTACAATGGCAATCAGTGCAACATTTATGGTTTGGATATTTTGGAATAAAGGTCAAAAGTTAAAATTAACTCTTTCTTCGTTCGTATTAATATTCGATCTCACTTGATCTAGATATATTTATTACAAGCTTTGAACAAATTTACTCTGCAGGTCCGGTACTAAAAGGTGAAGCAGTTTTCTTCACAAGAATTCTTGATAAGGTACCTCCATATGTAGCTCATTGTATAATCAGAAGCGGAATAATTTATGAAAAGAATATTCTGTTTGCCGTGAGAACAGCAGATGAACCGTATGGAATAGATTTTCTGGAATTAAGAGAAATTACTAAAGGACTTTATGGTTTAACGGTTTCAGTAGGTTATATGCAAATTTTAGATCTGCCCAAATTATTTAAAGAACACGGAATAAATGAAAAAGTAATTTTTTATGGTGTGGATGATATAAAAACAAAGAGATTCTTTTATAAAATTTACGCTTTCATTAAAAAGATCACTCCATCATTTGCAAGCTTTTACAATTTTCCTTATAACAAACTTCATGGTGTTATCACACGCCATGAAATATAATATCATAATTTAATTTCGATAATTATTAAATTGCTTTGATTTTCCTTGGTATTAAAACCAAGTCTTGTTTAAATTTAGATAATAACTTCCCGGAAAAATTATGAAAAGAAATTTCTTAAGAATCTCAATCCTCATTTCTTGCCTAATTATTATAAATAATTATGGTCAGTCTGCGGATACATTATATCTCGCATCATGGAACCTTCAAAACCTGTTTGATACAAAGGATGATCCGCAAATTAACGATGAAGAGTTCCTTCCAAATGGCTCACTACAATGGACGCCGGACAGGTTGGATAAAAAATTGTACAATCTTGCACGTGTGATCCGATCGATGAATAAAGGTGAAGGACCAGATTTACTTGGTGTTTGTGAAGTTGAAAATCAAGCATTGCTAGATACAATGATTAATAAGTTCTTGCCGGATTTTGACTATAAAGTAGCTTATATGGAATCACCCGACAAAAGGGGTATAGACAACGGATTGATTTTTAAAGCAAAAAAATTTAAAGTATTAAATATACAAGCTGACACTGTTCCTCTTGCTGATAATTGGCCAACAAGATTAATTTTTGGTGTAAATTTATTAATGAATAATCATGAAAAGATAAGTGTATTTGTAAATCACTGGCCTTCAAGAAGCGGAGGACAAACGGAATCTGAACCTAACAGAATTGAAGCTGCTAAAACTCTGCGTGCAGCTGTTGATAGAATTTTTGATGTTGAACCTGATGCTAAAATTTTTATAATGGGAGATTTTAACGATGATCCGGTAAATGTATCTATAATCGGGACATTAAATGCATATCCATTAAAGTGCGATTCAACTATTTCTGATTATGAGGTTGAGACACAGAAAAAATTGTTCAATCTCGCTTACAGCAGTTTTGAAAACGGAGATGGCAGCTATAAGTTTAGAGATACCTGGAATCTATTAGATCAAATTATTGTTTCCGGATCAATTATCACAGGCAAAGAAATAAATTATATCTGCAACTCTTTTAGGATTTATAAACCTGAATTTATGATTACAAAGTCAGGACAGTATGAGGGAACACCTTTTCCGACATATGGTGGTAAAAGATATCTGGGAGGATATAGCGATCATTTTCCGGTCATTGCAAAATTCAGAATTAATTAGGAGGCGAAAGTGAAAAAGGAATTATTGATATTTGGTTCGAGTGGTGCTCTTGGTAATGGAGTAACAGAGGTATTCCTTAATAAAAATTATGAAAAATTTTATTTGTTTGACTTCAAACATAAGGATGTAATGAACACCAATACAGAACAAATCAGAATTAAAGATTTATCTGATGAAGAAAATGTTAAGGAGGCATTCAGCAGCATCAAACCTTCTAAAGATAAAGTTTTTTTATTGTTTAGTACCGTTGGTGGATTTGAGGGTTTTTATTGCTAAATATTTCTCACAATTAGTTAGTCATTCTCATTCAGGCTCAATCTGTTTAACATCAGCTTATACAGGCTTAAGAGCTGAATCGGGTAAAGCAGCATATGGTGCATCAAAAGCAGCGATTATTCATTTAGTAAAAACTCTCGAGGAAGAAGGGAAGAAAATAAAACTATCTGTAAACGCAATTGCACCTTTAATCATAGATACACAGGCAAATAGAGAGTGGATGTCTGGTTCAAAAAGTTCAGATGATTCTGAATTTGATGCCTGGATTAAACCTGACGAGATTGGTGAGTTTGTTCACTCGGTATTTGAAAATTATAATGTACTTTCAGGCAATATATTTCAACTTAGATATCGGTTTAATAAACACTAAAAAATTGCCTTTTGGGTAGTAGTAATTTGTTGACTTTCTATGCTGAATTCATTATTGTAGTCATACTCATAATTTAAAATTATTTGGAAAAAAACCTTTCCTTGATATCAATCATTCAATTTTCAGGAGGAAACTCTATATGGATTTCTCGGGTGTAATAGCAATATTTTTTAACTCCATTGCTCAGGCAACCAATGATGGTGGAGTTTTAAATTGGTTAACAACAAAATTTGAAGCCGGTGGTGGCTTTATGTGGCCTATATTGGCTTGTCTTGTTCTTGGTTTAGCTTTTTGTTTTGAGCGACTCTGGACTTTAACTCGCTCTAAAACAAATACAAAACAATTTATTATTCAGGTAAAAAGAGCATTAGACAATGGCGGAATTGAACAAGCAAAACAGTTATGTGCAAACACAAGAGGTCCGGTTGCTTCTGTATTCCATGCCGGTTTATTAAGAGCTGATGAAGGTTTAGAAGCTGCTGAGAAGGCAATCGTTGCATATGGTGGAATAGAAATGGGATTCCTGGAAAGAGGAATGATTTGGATTTCACTTTTTATTTCTCTTGCTCCTATGCTTGGATTTACAGGAACAGTTCAGGGTATGATCTCTGCGTTTGATGCTATTAAAGAAGCTGCTCAGATCTCTCCGGCAATTGTAGCAGACGGTATTGCTATAGCTTTGCTAACAACACTTTTCGGTTTGGTCGTAGCCATGATTCTTCAGGTTTTTTATAATC
>JARRKF010000472.1:0-3302 GCA_037388405.1 Ignavibacteriaceae bacterium
AAATATTTTATATCATAATAAAATTTTTCTTTCATCAGATTATTAAATTTCAACAACTCATTAACCGCTTTTTCCCTATTCATTTTGGTAATCAGATATGATTCATCGTATGGTTTGCAATTGTGTGACCTTCCTGTAGAATCTTTTGAGTTAGTTCAGCATGTTTTTTTATATTATTCCCAACGCAAAAGAAAACAACTTTAATTTTGTTTACCTTTAATACAGATAAAATTTTTTCTGTTGCAGCTTCAGTTGGACCATCATCAAATGTTAATAAGATTTTATTATTTGAAGTTTTCCAGATAAAATTCCCAAACAATTTTTGAACAAGCATTGGAGGACTATACCGGAAATTCAACCTTTTATTACTCCCACAGGTTTAATTTTCGCAACTTTCTTCGTGATACCTTCTTTGTACATCACATCTACGACGTCAGAAACATCTTTATAAGCACCGGGCATTTCTTCCGCAATTGTTCTGTAACCTTTTGCCTGAATGACAATTCCTTTCTGTTTTAATTCCTCTACAAGGTTTCTTCCTTTTGCATTCTTCATAGCTTTTGTACGACTAAGATTTCTGCCAGCTCCATGGCATGAGCTTCCAAAAGTTTCTTCCATAGCTTTTTCTGTTCCCACAGCCACATAAGAATATCTTCCCATATCACCCGGAATTAATACAGGTTGTCCAACTTTTTGATATTTAACAGGAATCATTTTACTCTCCGGGGGAAAAGCTCGAGTTGCTCCCTTTCGATGGACACATACTTCTTTTTCCTCTCTTCCAATTTTATGTGTTTCAATTTTAGCAATGTTGTGGCAAACGTCATAAAGCAAATGAAACCCAAGTTCTGAATCTGTCATTCCAAAAGTAACCTTAAAAACTTTTTTTGCTAAATGCATTATCACCTGTCGGTTATTCCAGGCAAAATTAGCTGCTGCCTGCATTGCGTTTAAATAATCCTGCCCTTCCTTTGAATTAACTGGTGCACAGGCGAGTTGCCTGTCTGGTAATTTGAAACCATACTTTTTGCTGGCTTGTTGAAGAATTTTCAAATAGTCATCACAAACCTGATAACCAAGTCCGCGAGAGCCTGTATGAATCTGGATAACAATTTGTCCTTTAAATAAACCAAAAACTTCAGCAACAATTTCATCATAAATTTCCTCAACAACATCAACTTCTAAAAAATGATTACCTGATCCAAGTGTTCCAACCTGGTCTGCTCCTCTTTCAAATGCTCGCTGGCTCACCACGTCGGAGTCAGCATTTTNNNGTTCCACTTTCTTCTGTAAAATCAACATCCGAAGGATTTCCAAGATCATTTTCAAGTGCCCAAACAGAGCCTTTAGTTAATACTTTTTTCAAATCATTCACAGAAAGTTTTTTTATCGCTCCTCTTGCACCAACTCCTGTTGGAACCGTGTTAAATAATTTGGAAACTAGTTCTTCAATTCTGTTTTTAATTCTTTCGTGTTCTAGATTAGTTGTTGCTAATCTCACTCCGCAATTTATATCATATCCAACGCCACCCGGAGAAATTACACCTTCATCCAAATTAGTTGCAGCCACACCACCGATCGGGAAACCATATCCCCAATGAATATCCGGCATTGCTAGAGAATATTTTTCAATTCCCGGAAGTTGTGCTACATTCACGACCTGCTTTAACGCTTCATTATCCTTCAAGCTTCTTTCTAGCATCTTTTGTGAAATGTATACTCTACCTGGCACTTTCATATCTCCGGTTGCAGGTATTTCCCATAAGTTTCCGCTGATTTTTACTAGTTCAATTCCACCTATATTCATAATTTTCTTCTCATTTCAATTAAATTAAATATCAAAAACTACAAGTGTAGAATAAATATTTTCCTCTTTTATTATTTCCATTTGATGATACGTAACAGATTTAATTTCCTCTTTCAACTCAAAGTCATTATTTACTTTTATTCCTTTAAGCTCAGCCATTAATTTAAATTCTTGCAAGCTCTCGTATATTTTAATGGAATCCACATTCATGCAAAGCCACTTTTTTGTATTTAAAAGAAAATTTAATTCATTTAAAAATGATACGAGCAGTTCTTCAGTTGAATTGGCAGAAATATCTAATTTCTTATCCTCAGAAGGAAATAAATCTTCTTTTTCAACAACAGAAGAAAACCAGGCTTCAAATCCTGCGATAAACAATTCCACCAGCGAACTGCCTTCCAACTTTACAGCAATATCGGCTGTATGATCTATGAACTTTAAATTCCTGCTCACTTCTAAAAATTTTCAATTCTTTGTAATAATTTAATAATGAAATTGCAAAAATGAACGTGTAACATCTTGTAATTCATTAAGTATATTTAACTAGCATTATGAATAATTTTTCTGAGCATAATAAAGGAATTTTGTTTGTCCTTTCAGCAGCCCTGTTATGGAGCACCGGTGGACTTTTTATTAAACTAATTTCTTTCAATGCTATGCAGCTCTCATTTTTCAGATGCTCTATCGCAGCTTTGACTTTTGCAGTTTTATTCAGGAAGCAGATCCTTTATTTCAACAAGCTTAGTTTGATTAATTCAATATTTTATGCAATTGTTCTTATTTCTTTTGTGATAGCAACCAAAACTACTACCGCTGCAAATGCAATTTTCTTACAAGCAACTGCTCCAATTTATGTACTCATTTTTGAACCCATTATTAACAAAACAAAGTATGAAAAGATTAATATTATTACCGTTGCAGTTTGTGTAATTGGAATGTTTTTATTTTTTGTAGGTGAAATTGAACCAAGTCATTTTGAAGGAAACCTTGTAGCGTTAATTTCAGGAATTACTTTTGCAGCATTTTTTCTTGGAATGAAAAAGAATGAGCCAACCTATCAACATAGCAGCATTTTCTGGGGAAATATTATTGTTGCCGCAATTTGTTTACCATTTCTTTTCTCATTAGAGCTATTAAGTTCATCTGATTTTTTAATGGTAACTTTTTTAGGCGTATTTCAGATTGCATTTGCTTACGCATTCTTCTCGGCCGGTTTAAAGAGAATTTATGCTGTTGAAGCATCAATAATTTCGATGATAGAGCCGGTCTTAAATCCTGTGTGGGTATTTATTGGGTACGGCGAAATCCCGTCTGTAACCGCAATTATAGGAGGAGTTATAATTTTAACTTCAATAACAATCAGATCTTTAATTACAGGTAGGTCAACAATCAGAACAAAATTTAATTTCTAAGTCACGGAGCAAGTCGAGATATTTTCCAACTGCTTTTAATTTTCCTGTAGCAAATTCTATCATGCATTCTATTTTCTCTTCCC
>JARRKF010000473.1:0-2907 GCA_037388405.1 Ignavibacteriaceae bacterium
AATTCTTTGAAGATGATTCATTATTTAATGCAGGGCGAGGAGCAGTTTTCACATCAAAAGGAAAGAATGAACTTGATGCATCTATAATGGATGGCAGGGATTTATCATCCGGTGGAGTTGCTGGTGTAACAATCATAAAAAATCCTATTTCATTAGCTAGATTGGTGATGGAAAAAACTCCTCACGTACTTTTTGCGGGAAAAGGAGCTGATGAATTAGGAAAAGTGCTTGGCGCAGAGATAGTTGATCCATCTTATTTTTTTACTTATGAAAGATACGAGGACTTAAAGAAGCAAATTTTAAATAAAAAAGGAACTGTCGGATGTGTAGCAATTGATCAGTTTGGAAACATTGCTGCAGGTACATCAACAGGTGGATTGACAGGTAAAATGCCCGGAAGAGTTGGTGACTCACCGCTAATCGGTTGTGGGACCTATGCTAATAATAAAACGTGCGGTGTTTCTGCAACCGGAACTGGAGAATTATTCATAAAAAATACTGCTTGCTATCAGATTTCTGCGTTGATGGAATTTAAAGGGTATAATTTAAAGCAAGCGGCTGAAAAGGTAATCTTTCAAATTCTTCCAAAAGATTCTGGCGGAATAATTGCAGTTGATAAAGATTATAATTACCAACTTTTATTTAACACATCAAGCATGCTTAGAGGAGTAGCAAATTCTGATGGTATGTTTGACGTCAAAATTTGGAAATAATTTTAAGAAGAGGAGGAAATAAGTGAGACCGAATCCCGGAGATTATTCACCCTATTACGAGAGTTACATAAAACTTGTTGAAGGTGAAGACATATTAAAAATATTGAACGATCAAGGTAAAAAAACACAGGATATTCTAAATTCTTTTTCAGAACATAGGGGTAACTTTCGGTATGCTGACGGAAAATGGACAGTAAAAGAACTTGTTGGTCATCTACTTGATACAGAAAGAGTCTTCGCCTATCGTGCTTTGTGTATTGCTCGCGGTGAAAAGAAATCGTTACCCGGTTTCGATCAGGATGACTATGTGAAGGAAGGCAATTTTAACAGACGCGAACTTTTTTTATGATTGCAGGGCATGAGAAGCATCACATGAATGTATTGAGGGAGAAGTATATGTAATTCTATTTCACTGTAGCTATTTCTTGTATGATTCTATCAGTAGCACCTTTGTGCTCTTCAACATAATTAAAAGATTTCTTTCCACAATCCTTCCTGAATTTTTCATCATGAAATAATATTCTGAGTGAACGGTACAATTCCTTTTTATCTTTTACTAAAATTCCTCCGCCAACTTCAGTAAGTCTTTTTGCTTCCTGGGAATTTTCTATTTTAGGTCCGAACAGAACGGGGACACCATAAACAGCAGCTTCCAGTACATTGTGAACATTCATCTTAAAGCTGCCGCCAACGAATGCAACATCAGCATAATTATAAAGTATTGACAAAATACCAATTGAATCTACAATAATTATTCTCTGCCCGCTATAATTATTTATATGTGATAACCTTATAAAGGAAACATTACCGGCAAACTCATTTTCTAATTTTTCGAGATTCAGCAAATTCGGTTCATGCGGTGCAATTATCATCAAAGCATCTTTATCATACTTTAATAATTTTACAAAAGATGGAATAAGCACTTCTTCATCTTGCGGCCAGGTGCTGCCTGCAACTAAAACTTTATTAGATTTTAAAATTTCTGAACTAATGATCTTAGCTTCTTTTGAAGCAAGACTTCTGTTATAAACCCTGTCAAAGCGAGTATCACCAACCTTTTTAATTTGAACATTCTTTGATTTAAAGCTTTTGAAGCCTTCAGCATCTTCATCTGAGATTGTAAGAATCTTAGAAAAATCTTCAAACAAATATTTATGGAAAGATCGGACTAAAGGAAGCTTACGCGGAGACTTCTTTTTCATTGTCGCATCGACTAAAAGACAAGGAATATTTCTTTTCTTAAGAGTCCAGATATGGTTTGGCCAGATGTCATAACGCATAAAAACTGCGAGGTTAGGTGAAATTACTTCAACAAATCTTTTGGCTCTCCATTGCGAATCAAAAGGAAGATAAGTAATAATGTCAGCAAAAGGATACTTCCTGGAGTTTTCATATCCCGAAGGTGAAAAGAAACTTACAACTATTATAGCGTTAGTTTCTTTCTTAAGTTTTTCAATGATCGGTTTTGCCTGTTCAAATTCTCCAAGAGAAGAGGAATGAAACCAAATAGTTTTCTTTGATTGATTGAGAGAAATTTTATTCAGAATCAGCTCTTCAAAAATTCTTTTTCTACCTCTTATACCTTTTCTTATTTTTTGTTTGAAGAGAGAAATGAACTTCAAAGCCACATAAAGAAGAGGAATAAAAATTATGTTATAAAAAATTTGCCAGACTTTTTTCATCTTTGTCCGGCAAGTTTAGTTAAAGTATCGTATGCAAGACCAGGTTTTATTTCAAGCATACATTTGAAATGAGTTTTTGGGCATGCGTTTCTACCAATATGAGTACACGGTCGGCAGGAAAGATTTTCATTTTCTAAAACAATACTTTTTGCTTTATAGGGAAAGAATCCAAATTCTTTTACAGTTGAGCCAAAGAATGGAATAACAGGAACTCCGACAGCAGAGGCTAAATGCATCAAACCGGAATCGTTAGTGTATATCGCTGCACACATTTTCATATTAGCTGCAGTCTGATTTAGACTTGTATTGCAAAGATTAATTGCAGCATTTAATTCATTCTTAATTTCATTACAAATTTGTATTTCTTCTTCTCCTCCGAAAAGAACAATTGAATATCCTGAAGATTCTAGTTTTTTCCCTAACTCAATAAAATATTCTTTAGGCCAGCGTTTAGTAAAGTGTTTTGCACCAGGGCAAAGACCGATGTATTTGGTGCTACTATCCAACTTTGG
>JARRKF010000474.1:0-5158 GCA_037388405.1 Ignavibacteriaceae bacterium
AGCTCGATAAAAAAATTTTAGACACGCTGATCTCAAAAGATTCCTTAATTGAAGAAAATTTAAAGAAATTTGGAGATACTAAATTACCTGATTCACAAAATGACATTGATAGAAAAATCAACCTTATTAACCGAGATAAGCCTGTAACCTTCAAGTTGTTTTCAAACAAAAAAGATTCGGAAGAAAAAGATAAAATGGAAAACGAGCCACCTTCAGTTATGACACAACAGCTATTGCCTGATTTGGACTCTATTGATGATTCAATTGATGAAGTAGATATTATAATTGATGATTCCGAAGGTACGGAAGAAATACCTGAGTTGGAGGAAGCAATAGTTGAAAGAAACGAAATGCTTGAACCTGCATTCAAAGACAATGAAATTTCCAATGAAGTTGAAGAAGAAGAAGAGGAAACTGTTGTAAAAGATGAAGATGGAATAGAATTAATAGTCGATGAAGAAAATGAAGAAACTCCCGAGTTGGTTGAAGAATCGGAAAAAGAAGATATACCTGATTTAAAGGTTGACTCAGAAAAAGAAGAAATTCCTGAATTGGTTAATGAATCAGAAAATGAAGAAACGAATATTGAAGAGCCCCCTCCATCTAAAATTATTTCTGAAGAGCAATTTGAACCCGGTATAAACAGGGAAATTGTTAGAAAAATTTACGCATGTTTAAATAAAATTTATAGCGGTGTCAACTTATCTGAACTAATCTCGAATGCAAAACGAGCTATTAAAGATCTCATCAACTCTGATAGCGTTGAAGTGGTTTTAATTAATGAGAAATCTTACTCAATGCAAAAGCTCATAACAAAAGAAGCGAAAACAATAACTGATATATATAATTTGGCTGATGGACTAACCGGTGCCTGTGCAACCCAGAAAAAGACGTTAAATTATGACCGACCGACTGAAGACGACCGATATAATTCTAAAATAGATCAGCCCGGTAATGCAGGACTAAAACGGATTCTCTACTTTCCGGTTATTAATGATGCCGGAGAAACGGTAGCAGTTATTCAGGGCGCAAGAGAAAATAAAAAATTTTCTGAAGATGAAATATCTTATCTCACTATGATAAGTAAACAACTGGACACTGCAATTTCTCGGGCTGCAACTCTTGAAAACCATATTGTAGAAGAAAAACTAAATGTCGCCCAAAAGCTTCGTGAAATAATTACACAGGAAATCACTGGACCCATTTGACAGTTATACAAAAATTATGAGCCAGAAAAAACTGCCATCAGACACTGATGATATTATAAGAATGCTGCAAAAACAGGCTTCCTCTGTTGTGGAGATAACAGACACTATCTTTAAAATTTTTTCTAAAGAAATAACTCTCGACAGTAACGATATTCATTTTAATGAATTTATAGACGATGTTCTTGAGCTGCTATCAGAATACTGCGAAACAAAAGATACAAAGCTTTACAAGAAAATCGGTGAGGGTGCAGTAATTAATATAGATCGTGCAAAACTGTACACGGCAATTTTTCAATTAATAAAAGCCTCAGTATCTGATTCAAAAAAATCGGGCAAAATTTATTTCAGCACAGAGTTGCTTGATAATAATGTTGTTATCACCATTCAAAATGAAGGGAGTGGAAATATTACCAATCCTTCAGGTGATGCGTTCGATGAAATTTTTCAAAAGGGAGGTTTAGACAAAAACGCTGTTGGTCTTTTACTAGCTAAAAAACTTATTGATGCACATAACGGAGAGATAACTCTTGAAAGCGTCAAAGGTGTAGGCTGCACATTCCGAATAACTCTACCTGTTATTAAAACTTAAATCAAATCTTTTAAAAATTGAATTATAATTTCTTAACTATTCTTGGTCCTACTGCTACAGGTAAGACGAGAATCGCAGCACAAATTGCCAATGACTTTGATGGCGAAATAATATCAGCTGACTCAAGGCAGGTTTACAAAGGTATGGATATTGGGACAGGAAAGGATTTGATAGAATTTCAACTACTAAATATTAAATATCACTTGATTGATATAATTGAACCAACGGAAGAATATAATCTATTTAGATTTAAAAATGATTTTCAATCTGCTTACAATCAAATTACTATAAAAAACAAATTGCCCGTTTTGGTTGGCGGAACCGGATTATATCTTAGTGCAATCCTACAGCATTATCATCTTCCTGAGATTACTAACAAAGAGGAAATTGAAAAGTTAAATCATCATACTAAGTCTAAGTTGAAAGAAATTTTATTAGATCTAAAACCAAAACTTCACAATGTAACAGACTTGAATGATAAAGAAAGATTAATACGTGCTATATTAATTGAGGAATCTAGAAAAGAGAACAAACGCAACTTTGAACAACTGAACTCATTAAATATGGGAATAAAATTGAATCGCAATGAGATAAAGAATAGAATAACCAAGCGATTAAAAGAAAGACTTGCAAATGGTATGATAGAGGAGATTGAAGGTTTATTAAATAAAGGAATTTCTTCTGAGAAGCTTTATTACTTTGGATTGGAGTATAGATTTGTTAGTCAGTATTTGGAAAGCAAATTAAACTATAACGACATGTTTCAAAAGTTGAACAGCGCTATTCACAATTTTGCTAAAAGACAGATGACCTGGTTTCGAAAAATGGAACGTGAAGGTGTTAAAATAAATTGGTTTTCACCGGATAATTACATTGAAATAAAAAATTTTGTTGCTTTAAAATTGAATGAGCCCAAAAAAATATCCTAAAGAAGTTACTGATTACCTTGACAGCAAAGCATTAAACAGATGGAAACTCGAATGGAATGAGGTTTCAGGAATTGAAAATGTTGTTGTAATTCCAGCTATATCCGAATTTGAGAATTTCCCCAACCTTCTTAATTCATTAAATAAAAATGATTGTGCATCTCTACAAAAGTCTTTAATAATTTTTGTCATCAATAACTCAGTTTCATCTGAAAACAAAATAAAGGATGATAATAAAAAAAGTACAGATCTTTTAAGATCAATTATAAGTAAATCCACTTCTCATAATTTTCTTGCCGAAATTTTGCCTTCGGGAATAAATATTGGTTTAATTGATGCATCTTCAGAAGGAAATGAATTTACAAAGAAGGAAGCAGGTGTTGGATTAGCAAGAAAGATTGGGCTGGACGAAGCACTAAAAGTGTTAAAGAAATAAATAACATTTTTAACTCAAAAAACATATCAATTGCAACTGTTGATTTCGAGCATTCCAAACACAGAAACGGAAAGAACACAAAGGGTATAATTTTATACGAAATCTTTCTCAGGCATTATGTTACCGGTCTTTTATTCGCCAAATCACCATTTGCATTTCACACAGTCGGATCAACAATTGTTTGTGACCACAAAGCATACATAAAAGTTGGTGGAATGAACACGCGAAAAGCAGCAGAAGATTTTTATTTTCTGCAGAAGCTTGCCAAGCACTACAACATTCATCGAATTACTTCAACAGAGATTAGGCCTTCTGCAAGAGAATCATGGCGTGTACCCTTTGGAACGGGAAAAAGTATGACCAATTATTTAACCAGTCAAAAAGAAATTTTACTTTTTGATCCTGACGAATTTGTAATTCTTAAGGATTGGCTGGAACTATTTAATTCTGATTTAGCTTTAAAAATTGATACTCTTTTGAACGAAGCTATGAAAATTCATTCGGAATTATTTAATTTTCTAGAGAATTCTAACTTTAAAGGGAATTGGAAACGAATTTTGGATAACAGTAAATCAGAAAAGCAGATTATTTACCAAAGGAAAAACTGGTTTGATGCTTTTAAAACTCTTAAGTTAATACATCATCTGAGAGATACTTCATTTAGGATGATGGATGTAAAAACAGGGATTGAAAAATTCTTTAAAGTAATTGGTGGATATTCTATCACTCATTCCCAAATTGAAAAAGATGATGAGATTACTTATAAAAATTATTTAACTGAATTATTTCGTTTAGAAAATTCATTGAATGAAAAATTAGAAAATAAGCACTGTCAAAATGATCATAAAATCTGAGCAAAACGAAATTCAGAATTATCTAAAAGATGCTTCAAACACTGAAGGTTTTTGTGATGCAGTTTACTATCCGGAGAATTCTGAAGATGTTCTAAAAATTATCCGAGCAGCAAACCAGAAAAAAACTAAAGTTACAGTCTGTGGAAACAGAACAGGATTAACAGGCGCAAGTGTTCCGATGGGTGGAATTGTTTTATCAACAGAAAAAATGAATAAAATTCTCGAGATAAATAAAAACAAAAAAATTGCAGTTGTTGAACCGGGAGTTTTACTTTCAGAATTTCTTAAAGAATTGAAACCAAAAAATTTATATTATCCGCCGGACCCAACCGAACTTAATTGCTTTATTGGTGGAACGGTTGCTACAAATGCATCCGGCGCAAAAACATTTAAATACGGATCAACCAGAAATTTTGTAATTGGTTTAGAAATAGTTTTGCCAACCGGCGAAATTGTAAACCTAGAAAGAGGAAAGAACTTAGCTTTAAAAGATAAATTGATTCTTAAAACAGAATCAGGAAATACACTTGAATTGCACATTCCTGACATAAAAACAAGTGTTACAAAAAATACTGCCGGCTATTTCTGTAAGCAAAATATGGATGCAATCGATCTGTTTATTGGATCGGAAGGAACTCTCGGAATTTTTACCAAAATAAAATTAAGATTATTGGATTCTCCACAAAAGATTCTTTCCGCTGTAATATTTTTTAATTCGGAAGATGATGGACTTGACTTCGTGGAAGACTCAAGAGAAAAATCATATTCAAATCGATCGAAAAAAGTTGATGGTTCGATTGACGCACTCGCTCTTGAATATTTTGATAAAAATGCTCTTGATTTTCTAAGAACAGATTTTCCAAATATTCCCATTGAAGCAAAATCAGCAGTATGGTTTGAGCAAGAAATTACAGACGAAACAAGTGACAAGATTTTAGAACTCTGGTTAAAACTACTTGAACTGCACAATGGTGACTTAGAAAATTCGTGGATTGCAATGAATGAAAAAGACAAACTCAAATTTGAGCAGTTCAGACACGCAATTTCCGCAAATGTAAATGAATATATATACTCAAAGAATTACAGAAAGCTGGGAACTGATTTCGCGGTACCAGATAAGAAGTTGAAAAAGTTTTATCATCAAA
>JARRKF010000475.1:0-3234 GCA_037388405.1 Ignavibacteriaceae bacterium
TACTTTTCCCTCTGCTCCTTTACCGGGAATGGAATTGAAATCGTTCAAATCATACGTTTCTTCCGATGATTCAACAATACCTTTTGCAATTGGATGTTCTGATTCGGATTCAACAGTCGCTGCATATTTTAAAATTTCCTTTTCATCTAAGTCTTCATCAAACGAAATTGTATCAGTTACTCCAAATTCACCTTTTGTTAAAGTTCCGGTTTTATCAAAAATGATTGCCTGTAAATTTCTAGCCTTTTCGAACGCAGTTCTGTTCCGAATCAACAATCCACTTTTAGCAGACATAGCAGTCGATACAGCAACTACCAAAGGAATTGCCAAACCTAACGCATGAGGACAGGTAATTACCATCACCGTTACAGTCCTTGACAATGCGAAGTTAAAAGTTGATCCTTCAAAAAGTAACCAAACGAACATTGTAATTGCACCTGCAGATATTGCAACTATTGTAAGCCAGAATGCTGCTCTGTCAGCGAGGTTTTGAGTTTTAGATTTACTCTTCTGTGCCTCTTCTACCATTTTTACAACCTGAGAGAGAAATGTCTCGTCACCTGTCTTTTCAACTTTTATTTTTATTGATCCTTCACCGTTTATTGATCCGCCGATTACTTCATCACCTTCACCCTTCGATACCGGTTTTGATTCACCCGTAATCATAGATTCATTAATTGAAGTCTTGCCATCATAATTTTTCCATCAGCAGGAATTTTTTCACCGGGCTTAATTAGCAATTTATCATCGTGTTTTAGTTCTGAAACTTTTATGTCCTCTGTATTTCCATCATCTTTTATTTTATGTGCTTCATCGGGCATCAGCTTTGCTAATTCTTCAAGGGCTTTAGATGCACCCATAACAGATTTCATTTCTATCCAGTGACCGAGAAGCATAATATCTATAAGAGTTGCAAGTTCCCAGAAAAAAACTTCTCCCTGAACACCAAATACAACCGCACTACTGTAGAAATATGCAATAGAAATAGCAAATGCAATCAATGTCATCATTCCCGGCTGAAGTTTCTTTAATTCATCAATTAAACCTTTCAAGAAAGGCCAGCCACCGTAAAAAAAGATAAAAGATGAAAGAGCAAAGAGTAAATAAGCTTCGCCATTAAAGCTTATGATTTCTCTTATTCCAAGAAACTGTTGAATCATTGGTGAGAGGATTAGAATCGGAATGGTAAAGACCAACGATATCCAAAATCGTTTTCTGAAGTCTTCAATCANNNNTCATTTTTTCGTGAGAATGATGATCTTCGTGATTGGAATGTTCCATCTCGTGGTGATGGTGTTCGTGATCCATTTTATCATGATGATGTTGATGCTCCTCATTCATATATATCCCTCCTCACTTAATTGTCTAATTTTTTTAATTTCAGATTAATTGTCTAATATCAGTCAAGATCCTTTTTCATCTGATCAAACTGCTCCTTTGTAATTTCTCCCTTAGCATATCTTTTCTTTAAGATATCAAGGGCAGTCTCATTTCCGTCAAATGGAATATATTTGTTTTTTTCGCGGGTATTAGTCCAGATGAGTACAAATATTAATGCTATAATAAGAATCCAAAAAAACCATCCAAACCAGATGTTACCCATAAACATATCATGAAACATTTTTATCTCTCCTTTACAATATTTACTTCAAACATATTTTTAACAAAAACTCCCGATCTTGTTGGGAGTTTTTAATTTTTACATTATTTTACTAACTGCATCTTTTTAACTTCGTTAAAATTATCCGTCTTCAATTGATAGAAGTAAACTCCTGATGGTAAATTCTTTGCGTCAAATACAATTGAATAATTACCCGCTTCATAATTTCCATTAGCTAACTGTGCAATTTTCCTTCCAAGTATATTATAAACATTCAGTTGAACATTAGCTCTTCCTGGTAAAGAAAATTCAATTGTGGTTGAAGGGTTAAACGGGTTCGGATAATTTTGTTTTAAAACATACTGATCAGGAATTTCAGTTTTTGTATTTTGAACCGACGTTGGTGAATCACCTATAAGTATAAAGAAGTTACCAACTGTAGCTTCGTTAAAAGTAATAAGGTTATCAGTAGTGTTAACATTTGCACCGGATACTTCAACCCACTGATTAACATCACTATCCCAGTATTTTACTTTGATAGTTGATTCAATAATATTTGAATTCGATAACTGATCATCAGTATAGTGGAACTGGAAATTGGCAGTACTGTTAAAGTTAATATGACCGCCACAGCCCATCTGGTTGTTCATTCCTCCACCACCCATCATCATCGGATAAAAATAATCCATTTCAAAAGCAGCGAAAGCATTCTGGTTACCTAGTGTGTATATATCACCGGGCACTACTTCGAGGAATTGACAGAATAATGAATCGTGCATACTTCCATGATGACCACCGCCACCACTCCACCATCCTGGATTCATAGTAACCATATTAAGCGTATCAAAAGGAGTATGAAAGTGTTCCGGATCATTCATATTCCTGTGTATCCATCCACTACCAAAATTCTGACCAAAGCTGGTTGAGTCCCTCCAGAATAGACCATTAATTTCATATACAATCACCATCGGGAAATAACCTTCATCAATCTTTCCACCAACTATATCTATTTGATCTCCATTTTCAGGTCTTGTAGCACCGGAACCCGGGTCATACCAGGGGGGACCAAAATTCAGAAAGTAATCAGGAACTCCATCATTATTTTCATCGAGATAATAGTGTTGCATTATAAAAGTTGTATCAACAATTGCAGTTCCACTTAATGAAACTGTTTCCGGTATTCCGTGCATATATCCAAATCCGGATGTATAGCAGCTATCCATCATATGATGACCGCCATACGAGTTTCCCATATGATTCCAGAATGGATCGTAAGGATCTCTCCAGAATTCTCCATTAATCTCATACACAATTATCATTGTGTAACCATTGAACATAGTCGAATCAAATTTACCACCGGTAATCGTAATCATATCGCCGTCGTTCGGTCTGGTTGCGTTTGAGCTATCAGGTTCGTACCACCAGGGACCGAAATTCAGAAAGTAATCGGGTGTTCCATTATTATCTTCATCAAGATAATACATAGCGTGCATTCCGATTGTAGTATCAACAATTGCATAGCCATCAACTGTTACAACTTCAAGCGAATCGGGATCGCACCATCCTCCATAACCTCCCTGTGCAAAACTAAAGCTAAAAAATGCACTCATTAGTAAAATCAGTACAAATAAACT